>PCTC01000044.1:0-8362 GCA_002786595.1 Candidatus Roizmanbacteria bacterium CG22_combo_CG10-13_8_21_14_all_34_12
TTTGGAAAGATTTTTTAAATATTCAGCGACCGGACATCAGTTTTGAAAGTATGAAAAAGGGATTATATAAGGGGAGAATGTACACAATCACTCCGAAAAAAATTAAACTTTTTGACCAGGAAAAATTTAAAGTCCCCGATGGCGAAGAACCTATATTGGAATTATGATTTAAATCCTTCGGCTAGTTCGCGGAGCTTTGCTTCAGGATCTTTTGCTAGGACGAAGCCTGATGCGAGTATGGCACCTTTTGCGCCTAATTTAACTGCTTGCTTAGTATCTTCACCTGTTGAGATTCCAGCTCCAATGATAAGCGGATTCTTCAAAACAGCCACTAATTTTTTTATGTTTTCCGCTTCTTGAGTCAACATAGAGACTCCAGTCCCAATCATATCTTCTTTTTCATATGAAACGAAGTCCGGACCCCAAGAATCAAATTTAATTATCATCTCGAGATTAAATCCGATGATAACATTGGCGAATCTATATTCTTTTGCCTTATCCAAAGTTTTTTTCACCATATCATCTGACATTTTATGTTCACTATGGTTAATAACGACGCCTGTTGCCCCTGCTTCTTTTAAAGCGTAAGGAGATAGCCAGCCCATATTTTTTCCCGGCTCGATCGGATCCATATGTTGCGCCCAAACTTCAATTCCGAGTTCTTTTTTTACTCTATAAATATCAGTTGGTTGAACGGCAGGAACAATTTTCACCCCTGTTTCTTCACTTATCTTTTTTACGCAAGACAAAAGTTTTATGGCCACTTCTCCTGTTGATTCTTTATAAGTTTTTAAGGAAAGAATAATCATTGTTCAAATTATAGCAACATAATATTTATTTTGTAAACAGCAATTTTAATGGACTTGCAAAGTAAACTTTCGTTCACTACAATAAATTTATGCAAGAAAAATTGTTTGAAAAAATCAGCGTTATATTTTCATATAATTCCGAAAAAAATGTCGCCATTCCGTATAAAATCCGCTGGCAGCTACGTGATTATTTTATAAAAAAACTGGGTTATCATCATAAGGTCCGTGAAGGCCGTGAACTTTTTCATATTTTTCATGTTACCGACGGAAATCTTGATTTTAAATTACGATTTAATACTGAGAACCTCAGTTGGATTTTAGAGGAGATTTCCGATGGACAGCCCGATTAATAAAGCCGCCCCTACAATAATGCATATCGATCTTAACTCCTGTTTTGCCACTATTGAGCAGCAGGCTCACCCCCATCTTCGCGGCAAACCGTTGGTTATTGCCGCTTATCCGACCCCAGGCGGATGTATCTTAGCACCTTCAATTGAAGCAAAAAAAATGGGTATTAAAACTGGAATGAAAGTAAGAGAAGCGCAGATAATCTGTCCAAATGTTATTGTCCGCAGTCCCGACCCGGTTCTGGTCCGTGACGTGCATAAACAATTTATGAAAATTTGTGGGGATTACTCTCCGGACATTACTCCTAAATCTATCGATGAAGTTGTTATTAATTTTTCCCAAGCTCCGGAATTAAAAAAAGGTTTAAAAAGTATCGGAATAGAAATTAAAAAAAGATTCCGCGAAGAAATCGGTGAATGGATTTCCTGTAATGTTGGAATATCAACCAACAGATTTTTAGCTAAATTAGCCGCTTCTCTTCATAAACCGGATGGCCTAGATATTATTGATTATCAAAATCTAAAAAACGTTTATTCAACATTAAAATTAACCGATCTTAATGGAATCAATGTAAGATTTGAAGCCCGTCTTAACCAGGTTGGTATTTATAATCCTTTGGAGTTTTTGAAAACAGATGATATTTTTTTACGGAAACAGGTTTTTAAAGGTATTACCGGTCATTATTGGTTTTTAAGACTGCGGGGATGGGAGGTTGACGACTTTGAAAACAAAAGGAAAAGTTATGGTCAAGATTATGCGCTGGCAAAAAAAACCGATAATATTGAAGAGTTAAAAAAAATTATTATGAAACTTTGTGAAAAAATGGGCCGCCGACTCCGCGCTTCCAATAATTGCGCTTTTGGAATGCATTTGGGATTGGTTTATAACGATTGGATTTTTTGGCATAAAGGACATAAATTTATGGAGCCATCCTACACAACCCAGGAATTATTTTCAAAAATAATGATTCTATTTTTTCAACAACCAAATAAAAAGATTGTTTCTAAAATTGCAGTATCATGTTTTGAATTAAAACCAGTTTTTGATATTCCACCAAGTCTTTTTGAAACCAATATCGAAAAAAAGAGAAAGATATCTTTGGCTCTTGATAAGGTCAATGACCGTTATGGAGAATATGTTATATTTCCTGCTCTAATGATGGATATGAAGAATACTATTCTTGACCGGATTGCATTTGGAAAAATCTAGTTTACCCCTACTCCAATAGCCGGACAGAATTTATAGCAGAATTGTTTCCTTGCACCATTTTTTATTGATTTATTACAGGCAGTTGTACAATCCATTCCTTGAGCGACTTTATCTCCTACTTTATTACAAGGATTAATACACATAACTTTATTTTCCGGAATTTTAAATACTTGATCACATAAAGCCTGACAGTTATATCTTGGAGTTCTATCCGGTGTAGGAGTCGGTACTTCCTGGGCACCGCTTTTGTAAGAAAAACTGGTATTTTTTTGATTTATAAAATAAATTCCGACTACCATAAAAAAAATCACGGCTAAAATAAACAGCATCTGGAATAAACCGACCTTGTTTAATGAATGTGATTTTTTTTGTTTTTTAATCATCTATTTCTTATTTTAGCAGATAACCGCCGTCAACTACAATCTGACTACCGGTCATATATGACGACATTTCCGATGCTAAAAATAATACTACTTTTCCGATGTCATCCGGCACTCCCATTCTTCCCATCGCTATTTCCATTTTGGGCGGTTCCGGATTTCGTTCAACTGCGACTGGTTTTCCTTGAGATTGCATAACTGCCACTCCCGGAGTCATTACTCCACCTGGAGCAACCGCATTGACCCAAATCTTATCTTTGGCTAATTCTAAAGCTACATTTTTAGTAAATCCCCAAACTCCATGCTTTGAAGCGTCATAATGGGAAAGACCAGCCATCGAAGGGTGAAGCGCGTCAATAGATGTTATATTGATAATCTTGCCGCCCTTCCCCTGCTTGATCATTTGCTCTGAAACATATTTTGTTGTTAGGAAAACACCTCTCAGGTTTATTGCAATCACTTTATCAAAAAGCTCGCTAGTCAATTGTGATAGTGGAGCAAAAGGAAACACCCCGGCATTATTAACTAAGATGTCAACTGACCCAAAGGATTTTATTACTTCTGCAACTACATTTTTTACTTCTTCTTCGATTGAAACATCAGTTTTTACTCCAGATGCCTTGAATCCTTTTTGCTTTAATTCTTCAACAGCCTTATTCACTTCTTCAAGATTGCGACTGGTAATAACAACATGGGCTCCCGCCTCAGCCAATCTATAACTTATTCCGTATCCAATCCCAAGCGATCCCCCGGTCACAATGGCCGTCTTTCCAGATAAACTTAAAAGCTTATCTTTTGGTAATATTTCCATATTATTTTTTAACTTTTAATTTTCTAATCCTTTTTCTTTCGCTTCATTCTTAGTTTTGTGAGTCGTTCCTGGTTTATGTTCCGGAGGTGTATAAACCGTGTAAAGTTTCATTATCACCTCTGATGTATTAATAATATTATGTTGAGCCCCAGCCGGAATAACAATCGCTGAACCGTCGGAAATCTCATGTTCTTCACCATTCATGACCGCTTTACCTATACCTGCTTCTATTCTGATAAACTGGTCATGTTCTGGATGAACTTCCATTCCGATGTCCTCACCGGGTTTCAGGGCCATGACAACCAGTTGACTTTTGTCAGTCGTGAAAAGAACCTCGCGGAAATAACTGTTTTGCAGACTTTTTTCTTCAATATTAATTATGTATCCTGTCATATTATTCACCTCCTCAATTCTCATTTTAATATATAATTTCTTCCATGTCACTGATTATTTTATTTGGACTTCCGGGAACGGGAAAAACGTATGTAGGAAAAATATTCGAAAAATATTTTGACTATCATTTTTATGATGGAGATAATGATTTGACTGAAGAAATGAAAGAAGCCATTAAAGTACAAAGAGTTTTTACCGATAAAATGAGAGATGCTTACTTTAAAATACTAATTTCCAAAATCCAAGATCTAAAATCTAAACATAAAAATTTGGTGGTTGCTCAGACTTTTATTAAGGAAAAATATCGATTAAATCTTATCGAAAAAATTTCCGATGCAAAATTTGTCCTTGTTGAAGCAAAAAAAGAAATCCGAGAAAAACGTTTACAAGAAAGAGTCGACTATCCACTGGACTTAGAATATGCAAGAAAAATGGAATTAAATTTTGACAAGCCGATTGTTAACCACCAAATAATTATTAATAATAATGATGGAGAAGAGAATATTAAGAAACAAATCGTCTCTGTCATTCCCCCGTAGACGGGAATCCAGACTAAAATAACCTTTAAGAAGTATAATAAAATTATGAAAATGTTTAGAGTAATAAAATTTACACTCAAAACCATTTGGAAAGCTACTAAACCAATGTTTTTAGTATATTTGATTACTCAAGTTTTCATTGCTCTTTCGTCAATTGTAAATACTATAACTTTTAAAGAAATAATTGACTCCGCAAATAATCAAAAAACCATATTAGGTCTTTCAATTTTTGGAGTAATTATTTTTCGTTTAGTTTATGAATTATTTAGAAAAATAATTGAGGGAATATCTAATTATTTTTGGTCATTACTTGACATAAAACAATCAATTTATATGCATAGAACTTATGTTGATAAAATATCTACTCTTGATATGTCAAGATTCGAACATTCTTCATCTGTTGGTCTTATGAAACGAGCATTTGATAGATTACAGTTTCAACTTAAATTATATTTAAAAGCAATTGTTGACTTAATTTCATCAGCCATTGAATTATCAATAGCCGTTGTAATTTTTTTCCTTGCCTCGCCTATTCTTGCTATTGTAATAATAATTGCCAATATAATCCCTATTATCGTTAGGTCTAAATATGCAAACGGGGTGTTTATGATTTATCGAGCAGACGATGAAATAAGAAGAAAATTTAGCTACACGGCAAAAGTTTTAATAGAGAGAGAAACACTCCCTGAAATAAAGATCGATAGAGCATTTAACTTTTTTAAAGATAAATTCACAAAAATATTTAAGAGTTATACCGGAAATCAGCTGAAACTTGAAAAAAAATATCAAGTTTTTAATACAATTTCTGAGTTTGTTCCAATTTTAGCAATTTTTATTTTTTCGATTTATTTAGCAAATCAATTAATTACTAACACCATATCAACAGGAACGTTTGTATTCTTATTTACCAATGTTTTTGTATTTTCAGGCGCACTTAACAGATTAAGTCAAAATATTGGTCATCTTTATGCTGATAGTCACTTTATTGATGAGATAAGAGAATTCTTTGAATTAAAACCTAATATTATTTTTCCAATTATTACCAGCTCCTTTAAAACTCAACTTATTGAAAAGATAAAAAATCCAACAGTAGTTTTTGAAAACGTATCTTTTGCCTATCCTAATTCAGATACTAATGTCCTACATAAAATTAATCTTAAAATTCCATATGGCCAAAACTTAGCTTTAATTGGTGAAAACGGGGCAGGAAAAACTACATTGATAAAATTACTTCTTCGAATGTACGATCCTTTAGAAGGAAGAATATTAATAAATGAGGTTGATTTAAAGGAAATACCTGAAGATGTATTATTTAGTTTATACTCAACTCTTTTTCAATCATTTGGAAAATTTTATTTAACGATTAGGGAAAATCTTGAAATGGCTGCCGGTAAAAAACTAAGGGAGGAAGAAATGGAAGCTTTTTTAAAATTTTCTAATGCTTGGGATTTTATCAAAACAACAAAAAATAAATTTGATCAGCAATTAGGGCCAGAATATAAAGATGGAACAGATTTATCAGGGGGACAATGGCAAAGATTGGCAATTGCTCGAGCATACGCTAAAAATGCTCCTGTTTTAATATTAGATGAACCAACATCTGCCGTTGACGCAAAAAGCGAAATGAAAATTTTTGATAGATTGAATCAAGAAATGAAAGTTAATACAGTTATATTTATTTCTCATAGATTCTCAACAATAAAGGATGCAGAAAGAATTGTAGTTTTACATCAGGGAAAGATTATTGAAGATGGAACACATTCTCAACTTATGACAAACAACGGAAAATATTTTAATCTTTATACAATTCAAGCAGAAAGATTTAAAAGAGAGTAAAAATCTCGTCATCTCCGTGAAAACAAAGATTCCTGAATCTGTTTTGTAATTTCTCTTTTTGAAGTCAGGGTAATTCTTTTAACCAATTTTTCTTAATATAGTGTAAAATATTTGAAGTTAATTATGAGATTACAACAGATATCATTAGTTGATTTTGACACTGATTTTTTCGAGGATTCGTATTTATATCGTCTTAAGTCATTAACAGAAAAGTTAATATTTATAAAAGAATCAGATATTGAAAAACGTAACTCGATTATTAAGAATTCAGAAGCTTTGTTAATCTGATATTCCACATCGTTAGATAAGACTGCTCTTATTAATTTGCAAAGCTTAAAATATATTGGAGCCTCATCCGTTGCAGTTGATCAAGTAGATGTTAAATATGCTCACAATAAAGGTATTATTATCACAAATATACCCGGATATAGCAATAATCCATAGCTGAATTTGTTTTTGGAGCACTAATTGATCATTTTCGCCATTTAGCAGAGGCGAAAAAAAATGTTGAACGGGGTGATTTGGTTGTACATACTGAATATAAAGGCTGGGAGTTGAGTGGAAAAACTTTTGGTATTATTGGCCTTAGTAATATTGGTAAACGTGTTGCTGAAATTGCTTTAGGGTTCAATATGAAAGTTCAGTACTATTCACGCAATAGAAAGAAAGATTATGAAAAAAAAGGTGTAAACTATTTTTCATTAGAAAAACTTATATCAACAAGTAATATTCTTGGAGTTTTCATTGAATTAAATAATAAAACAAAACAATTTATAACAGAAAAATATTTGAGTCTTATAAAAAAATCAGCAATCGTAGTTTCAACAAGTCACACTGATATATTTGATTTTAACGTATTAACACGGGAACTATCTGCTGAAAGATTTACATTTATACAAACGTATTTTAACAGCATATCTAAAGAACATCGTGATATTCTTCATAAAAGTTTAAATACTGTTTTATATCCATCCATTGCAATACAAACTTTTGAAACAAAAAAACGATAGTAAGAAATGGTTGTGAGTAATTTAGAAAATTTTTGTAAAGGAACGATCAAAAATGAAGTCTGATGACTTTCAGTAATTTATATCTTCATCTTTACAGTAATGACAATGTTGTAATAGCGCTACGAGAAGTTAGACCGTTAAGGTTATTAGTCAATCGAAGTTTAAAATCTGTTTATTTGAATTCTACAATCAGTTTTTTTCCAAAAACGGAAGCAAGTTTATTTAAAAAAGTCATTGTTGGATTAATCATTCCTCTCTCCAATCTTGAAATTGCTGACTGTTTTGTATTGAGTCTATTTGCTAATTCTTTTTGAGTTAAATTACTTTTTAACCTAAGAGAAATGATTTTATCCAATATCTTATACTCCGGTCTTAACCGTTCATATTCTTTTTTTATATTTTTATTTTTTAGCAATCTTTTTTTAAGATTTTTATATGTACTCATATTTTTGTATTATAACGCATACGTTATATTAATGTCAATCGATTTAACGCTATTTCTATCTCTTTACTTGGTATTTTCATTCTTTTTTTCTTAAACCCATGTAAAATCCATAATCTTCCTCGCGACCTCCCTCTTTGAAGTCAGAAAAATTTTTTTAACCTGTTTATTTTTTGAAATGATATAGACCTCATTATCATCCGCTTCAAAACCGCGATCTTTTCTACTGACATCATTAGCAATAACAAAATCTGCATTTGATTCTTTTAATTTTCTGAAGGCCTTTTCAATTAATTGTTTTTCAGATAAGCCGTATTCTGCTTTAAAAGCAATTAATTTTGTTTTTGGCGATAATTTTTTTATCTGGTCTATGATTTTTATTTGCGGAATTAATTTTAGTTCCAAGGGTTTTTCGCTTGATATTTTTCCTTTAAAATATTTATCAACTCTGTAATCGGAAACGGCTGCCGTTTGAAAAAATATATCAGTGTCCTTAATATTGACTTTAATTAATTGAAGTAATTCTTCAGCCGTATTGAATATTTTTTCTTTGATTAAATACCGGGGATGGACAGATGTTTTGGC
>PCTC01000044.1:8416-12331 GCA_002786595.1 Candidatus Roizmanbacteria bacterium CG22_combo_CG10-13_8_21_14_all_34_12
TGATCGATCGCACTTCATCTATTTTTTCAGTTGTTCCTCCGGCGGTAATGATTATTTTTTTATTTTTTAAAGAATCATTTCTTTCCAATAATTTATTTATTTCTTTATTTATAATTTCCACATTTTCCAATCTCCCTACTCCCTCATACCCACAGGCCAACATACCGGCCGTTGGCTCAATCACCTGATAACCAACCGATTTTAATTTGACTAAATTTTCTTGAACAATTGGATTTCCCCACATATTGACATTCATTGAAGGACAGAGAATGATTGGCGAAGTAACAGCTAACGCTGTTGTTGTCAAAAAATCATCAGCAATTCCGTGAGCAAGCTTTGCAATAATATTGGCCGTTGCCGGAGCAATAACCATAACGTCAGTTTTATCAGCTAACTCTATATGTTTGATTTTTCTTTTTTCTAAAACTTCCTTGTAGTCAAAATTATTTTCAAATAAATTTATGGAGGCTTTATTTCCCGATGCTTTCTCAAATAGTTTAGGGGAAATCATTTTTGTTGCCGACTCAGTCATGATGACAAAAATTTTGTGCCCTTCATTTTTTAGAAGTTTGATCAAATCGAGAATCTTATAGGCAGCAACACCACCAGTAATTCCAATTAAAATATTTTTTTTCATTGAGTAAATCCTTATGTCATACTGTTATTTTTTATCTCCAAGTGTCACAACAATCGTCATTGGGTCCCTGTCCACTCGGAATCGTAAATGTGACGAGAAATTCATTTTTCTTTCCTTGTTGAATGTTGGATACGGCAGAAACTACTTTAGCCCCTTGATATATTGGAAAATCTTTAGGAAATGTATCTGATAATTTTCCTCCTCCAACGTTAACCGTTTGACCTGTTTTAGTATCGATAAAAATAACTTTTCCTTTTTTAATATTCTTTTTTGCAAAAAAATTTATTGTTAAACCTATTACAAAAAAAACAATAATACCCCCAGTCGAGGTTGTGTCCATGGTGTTGATGATATATTACTATCGTTCGTTGCTATTTACAACAGAATTTAGCCCCTCATCATAATGGTTTATAAAGGTTCATGAAATAATAATTGCTCCCCCAAGCTCAAGTTTTGAGAATGTGTTTTTACTAAGTAACTTTAAAACTCCCCGTAATTGCCAATTTGTAAACTCTATTCTTTGCTATTTTTTTCTCACAAAATTTTTTAGCTGTTTCGTCCTGACTTCGCCATTAAACTTTTACCCGTTGCAGACCTTACAAGAAACAAGATCAAGCCCATATTGAACAGAAAAATTATTCAGTAGTCAGAAAATATTTTGGCTATCGACGATTTGATACTTTAAAACAATTAGAAATTATTAATGAAATTTGCGAAACAATTTCTCTTTATCATAATTTCTTCCAACCAGTAATGAAACTGAAAGAGAAAATACGGATCGCCTCGAGAATCAAACGTGTCCATGACTGGCTCCCCCGACTGGACTCGAACCAGTAACCTTGATCTTAACAGGATCCTGCTCTACCGATTGAGCTACAGGGGAAATAAAAATTTTCAATTTTCAGTTTTCAATTTTTAATGAAAACAGAAATATATCAAAGAACTTATATATGATATCAAAAAACTCCTGATTTTTCAGACGCTTTTACTTTAACTAATTAAAGTGGGAATTTTGGTAAAATCATTTTAATGAAGAAAAACTTCAGGAAAAATTTATTACTTGGATTGTTGGTGTTAACTATTTTTTTTATCGGATTTTTTTCGAAAGACTTTTACAATGAATTAAATTCAAAAGTAATTCAAAATATTAAACCAAAAAATATTCTCCTTCCTGAGCCGAAAGAGGGAACATATAAAGTGATGAAAGTGCTTGATGGTGATACGGTTATTTTAGAAACCGGAGAAAAATTCCGTTATCTGGGGATTGATGCACCGGAAGGTAATGATCGCTGGGGACCGGAGGCAAAAAAACTCAATGAGGAAATGGTTTTAAATAAAAAAATCAAAGTTGAACTTGATAGAATTAAACTAGATAAATATGGTAGGATATTAGGATATATTTGGATTGATAATATTCTAGTGAATGAGGTTTTGGTTGAAAGAGGATATGCCAAGATTAATCTTATTAAGGGTGAGGTAAAACCAAAGTATCTTGATCGTCTAAAAAAGGCGGAGGACTGGGCACGCCAAAATCATGATGGAGTTTGGTTTGATGAGTGGGAATCCAAAATCAAAGAATCTAATAAATAGTATATTCTGATTTCTGCCACTCTGTGGAGAAGAGTCGTTTAATTTCGCTTGTGAGTTTACCGAAGGGAGTCCTCTCGGGAAGAAAATACTTTATTAAGTCAATTTAACAATCTAAACCGAAACATTTTATTTAAGTTTTTTTCCCAATAAACACAATTTGTTGTTCTTCGTTTAACGCATTAAATGTAAGTATTCTTGAAGGAAGTAGGAAATAATCTAGGGTGCTGTTAAAAACAATCCCTCAAAACTAATCTGCTTAGAAATGAGGTTGAATTCGTCCATAAGCTTATTTATATTAATCTTTGGTATTGGGAGCAAGGTTTGTCATAATGCAACTTTTTAATAAATCCTAATTAGGCTTGACAAGTTGCCTAATTAGGTATATATTAGGGAATATGTATATTCAACGGCAGTTAGAGCCAATTGTAAAAAAAAGCTTATTTAAGGGTAAAATAATAATTGTTTATGGAGCAAGACAGGTTGGTAAAACAACCTTAGTTAGAAAAATAGCGGAGGATTTTGGTAAATCATTTGGATATTTAAATTGTGATGAGATAGATGTGCTGAGCCAATTTCAAAAAGCAAACAACTCATTGGCTCTAAGACAGATGATGGGTGCTAATAAATTAGTAATTATTGATGAAGCTCAGAGAATTAGAAATATTGGGCTAAAATTAAAACTGTTATTTGATAACTATCCGGAAATACAATTACTTGTTACAGGATCTTCATCTTTGGATTTATCCAATGAAGTTTCTGAGCCTTTGACAGGCAGATGTGATGAATATTGGTTATTTCCGTTATCTGTCAAAGAGCTATGGAAGAAAAGTGATAATATTTCACGAGATCGAGATTTAGAAAAATGGCTTATCTATGGTAGTTATCCCGGTATTTGGAATTTAAAATCGAATGAAGAAAAGTCAATTAAAATTAAACAATTAACCTCCAGTTATTTATATAAGGATATATTAAAATTCAATGAGATAAAAAATTCTGAAATAATCTTAAAATTATTGCAAGCTTTAGCATTACAAATCGGGAGTGAAGTTTCATTCAACGAACTTGCCAGAACAATAGGTGTTAGTAAACAAACGATTGCGTCTTACGTTGATCTATTAACAAAAGTTTTTGTTGTTTTTAGTCTAAGACCTTACTCTGGGAATTTACGGCAAGCTTTAAATAAAAAAAGAAAAATATATTTTCTTGATGTTGGTATTCGTAATGCTATCATCAATAATCAAAATTCACTGGCAATCCGTGATGATGCAGGTAAATTATGGGAAAATTTTATAATCGCTGAAAAATACAAAACTCAATTAGGGTTAGGTTACAAAACCAACTTATATTTTTGGAGAACATATGAAGGACAAGAAGTCGATTTAGTAGAAGATAAAGGTGGAGAGTTAATTGGATGGGAAATAAAATTAAAACGAAAAGGTAGAAAACAACCAAAAGATTGGGGTTTATATAAAAATTCAAGTTGGAAAGAAGTTGATAGGGAAAATTATTGGGAATTTATTTAAGTTTATTTATAGAATTAGTTCTAACGGGGAGCTATCTTCAAATTTGGTACCCCAGTTTTGTCTTAATATAACCTAAGTTCAATAGAATAAAAAATGTAACTTTGATATAATAAAAACAATATTTTATGAAACTACTCATGTTCCATGTTAATGAATTTTGGTATA
>PCTC01000044.1:12383-14777 GCA_002786595.1 Candidatus Roizmanbacteria bacterium CG22_combo_CG10-13_8_21_14_all_34_12
GAGAAGGAAGAAAAAATAGGTAAAAGTCTTGTCGTTTTTATCCAAGCAGAAAAAGAAGATGAAGAAAGAAAAGATAAAGTAAAGAAAAAAGCATTTGAAAATATAAAATGGTTAGCTAAAAAAATAAACGTTGAAGAAATTATGCTTCATTCTTTTGGTCATCTATCAGAAAGTAAATCTTCACCTGAATTTGCTCAAGAAATAATTAATGAAATTAAAAAATCACTTGAAGAACGAGATTTTAGAATCAAAACAACTCCTTTCGGTTATTTTTTGGAATTTAAAATACATGTATTGGGAGAAAGCTTGGCAAAGGTATTTAAGAGTCTTTGATTAAATGAGATTGATTAATCCTATAAACAAAATTAATAAATTTTGTGAAAAAAATCCTAGAAAAATCAAAAAGAATTATATTACGATTCACAGAAAACAAAGATATTGATTTTGTCATCAAAACAGAATCTAATCCACACAATGCTCCATTCATTGTACCATGGACAAAACAACAACATAAAGACGCCTTCTTGAACAAAGATATTCTTCATTTAATAGTTGATGATAAATTAACAAATAAATCAGTTGGCTACGTAATTTTAGCAGGGCTAAAAAACCCCAATCATTCTATCGAATTTATGAGAATCGTTATTACTAAGAAAAAAAAGGGATATGGTCAAGAAACAATTGGGCTTATCAAAAAAATTGCTTTTGAAAAATTCAAAGCACATAGGTTGTGGTTGGATGTCAAAGTTAAAAATCATATTGCTCAAAGACTGTATGAATCTCAAGGATTTATAAAAGAAGGGGTACTTAGAGAATGCTTACTTAGTAATAACAAATATGATTCTTTGGTTATTATGTCTTTACTTAAAAATAAATAATTTAGAATAGGATTAAAACAATCCCTCAAAGCTCACTTGCTTCAAGATGAGGCTAAATTCGTTCATAAGCTCATATATAGATATTAATCTAGGGAGCAAGTTTATTCATATGTTAAAATATATTCATGACAAAACGAAAACTTCCCGAAATCCAAAAAAATAATTTTTATGAAGTTATTAATCAAGCTATAAAAGAGGGAAGACATATAAATCAGTTAAAAGAAATGCTTGAAGATTATAAAAAATATCAACAAGTTTTTTCAGAAGCGTTTACAGATATTAACTCACTTGACGCAGTATATATATTTCGAGCAAAATATATTTCAGATAAAACAATTTGGCGTGATATAGCAATTCTTGGAAAGCAGACATTTTGTGAGTTGGCTGAAACTATTATTTGTTGGATGGAATGGGATAATGATCATATGCATGGTTTTTCAATGAAAAAAGTTTTTGGTAAAAATCAAAATCCTTATTCGCGGTTTTCTATGTATTCGCCTGGTTGGGAAGATGACCCACATCCTACTTACAAAACAGATGAGGTAAAAATTGCCGATATTAACTACAAAAAAAATCCCCAGCTATATTTTGTTTTTGATTTTGGAGATGGGCATGAATTTAATATAGAATTGAAGAAAATCGAAGAGAATATGAAAATTAAAGATTTTGAGGAACCCCTTCCTACCTGTGTCGATCAAAGAGGAGTTGCTCCTATTCAATATCCAAACTATGAGGAAGAGGGAAATAGCCCTTGCAAGCTTGATGATAATTGCCCTCTGTGTCAAGAATTAAAAAAGAGTGGCTCAAATCTTACTTGGTTTCCAAATGAACCAAATAAAGCGAATTAGAATTTTGGATAAGTAATTATTCAAAACTTACCTGCTTTAAAATGAGGCTAAATTCGTCCATAAGCTTATTCACATTAATCTTGGGTTTAGGGAGCAAGGTTTGTCATAATATAACTTCATATACAAAGTCTTATTGATAGTTGACAGTCAACAGTGAACTGTCAACCTAATTGTATTGTGTTAAAATTCATTTGTGAATAGCAAACAACTGATTGGTTTTTTACAATCAAACAAATTTAAAAAAATTGGATTTTTTTTAGGAATTTTATTCTTGATATTAACTGCCATTATTTCCTATAATCCAGAACCATTTTTGAAATTTGGATATGTTGGAGTGTTTATTTTTAATCTTTTTGGTCCAGGGACATTGCTTGTTCCAACCTTGGCTCAATATATGAGTGTATTTTGGTTAGCTCTGGCATCTTCCATTGGAATGTCATTTAACGATAGCATTAGTTGGTTAATTGGTAATTATGGCATTACAATTATTCCTCGTTCAAAAAGAGTGGTACAGATCGAAAAGAGTCTGGAAAAATATGGTTTTTTATTTTTATTTTTTTGGTCAGCTATGCCGATTCCTTATGATTTAATTGGGCTTATTACAGGCTATCTTGGTTATCCATACAAAAAATTTATTGTTCCATCAGTTCTTGGTAAGTTTACAAGGT
>PCTC01000002.1:0-409 GCA_002786595.1 Candidatus Roizmanbacteria bacterium CG22_combo_CG10-13_8_21_14_all_34_12
CATTTTTTATATAAATTTCTTTATTTAGTCCGTGGTCAATTTGATCATCTAAAATTAGTTTTTTTTGCTTTGCACAAAGTTGTTTAAAAAGGGTTTTGCCGTGTATAGAAGCGACTTTTTTATCGTTTGAGGCAACGATCACAAGAGTGGGAACTTTGATAAGCTCCGGTTTAAGCGACTTAAAATAAAAATTTAAATTTTCTCTAATTACTTTTGCAAATGGGTAAAAAAATATCATTGAAATTAAAATCTTTCTAAAACGCCAGGCAACCCTTTTAAAATAATAGACGAATGGGTTAACAAATATTAATTTATTTATACGTAAATTATTTTCAACGCTTAATAAAACCGCAAGGCCTCCCAAGCTAGCTCCGAGAAGAACAATTTCTTTATATGAATCAGAAAAATA
>PCTC01000002.1:425-738 GCA_002786595.1 Candidatus Roizmanbacteria bacterium CG22_combo_CG10-13_8_21_14_all_34_12
ATATTTTCCTTTTCTACTGGTAAGAAAGGTTTATCTTTATCTGTAAAGTTAAAACGAAAAACATTAAAATTATTTTCTAATAATTCAGCAATTCTTTTTATAACCGGCTCATCTTTCGTATCTTTGTAACCATGACATATAACAATTAAAGCATTTGACTTTTTATTAATATGTAAATCGCCTTCTATCTTTAAGTTTTGTTGAAAGGGGATAGAGATTTTTTTAGACATTAATAAATTATATCAATTAAAATTCCCCTTGACACGTTAGCAGACATGGTGTATATTTGCTAAATATGGAAGATTTGACACAA
>PCTC01000002.1:800-4784 GCA_002786595.1 Candidatus Roizmanbacteria bacterium CG22_combo_CG10-13_8_21_14_all_34_12
CGTAATGAAATGGTTGAGCTGGCCAAAAAAGGATATTTGAAAAAAAATCATTTTTCATCGGGAAGAGTCCCGGCGGCAAAAGGCTTCAGATTTTATATCAAGCACCTGATGAAGCAAAAAGAAATGTCAACTGTTGATGAAGTTTCCTATAAAAATAGCGTGTGGGACGAGAGAAAAGAAGCTCATCGATTACTTTCTCAAGCGACTAAAGTCTTATCACAAAAAACTGGATTATTATCTTTAGTAACAACTAATTTAGGTGACGTCTATTATTCAGGAATGGCAAATTTACTGAATGAACCAGAATTTTTAGATCTCGATCTATCACGATCATTATTTGGAAGGTTGGATGAGGTGACTTTTTGGGAAAAAATATTAAACGATATGTTTTTGCTTGAAGATGAAATATACTATATGTTAGGCGAGGAAGATTTTCATGATTCGGCCTTTGATTGTTGTGCAAGTGTCTTTGGAGAATTTGAGAGTCCAAAAATTAAGGGTATTATTGGAGTAATCGGACCAAAAAGAATGTCATATGATGATGTTATTCCCCAGGTCAGATATTTTTCAGGATTATTAAGTGAAATTGTGAAGGAGCAAGCTTTATAAAATTGAGAATTAAAGATTAAGAGTTAAGAATTATGGATAACAAAAAAACAAAAACTGATCAAAAAAAAGCTCAAATTTTACCTGAGATTGAGAAATTAAATCAGGAAATTGTTTTGTTAAAACAACAAGTCGACGAATTTAAAAATAAATATTTACGTGCCATAGCTGATTATCAGAATTTAGAAAAAAGAGTTAGCGAGGAAAGATTTGAATTAATGAAAATGGCAAATAAGAATTTATTAGTCAAGATTTTGCCGTTTTTAGATAACTTAGAAAAAGCGGAATTATTTATCAAAGACCCAGGACTTAAAATATCGAAGGATCATTTTATGCAAATTTTAAAAGAAGCCGGTTTACAAGAAATAGAAATATTGAATAAAGATTATGATCCTGTTACTGCCGAAGCAGTAGAATTGATCCCAGGGAAAGATGAAAATAAAGTTGTTGAAGTTTTGAGAAAAGGCTATATGTTTGGAGAGAATATTATTAGGGTAGCACAGGTCAAAGTAAGTAAAAAAATTTCTAATTAAAAATTACAAATTTACATAAAATAATATGGCAAAAATAATAGGGATTGATTTAGGTACAACTAATTCGTGTGTGGCAGTGATGGAGGGTGGAAAACCAAAAGTTATCTTCTCTCAAGAAGGAAGAAATACAATTCCATCTGTTGTTGATCCTGTTAAAAGGATTGTTGGAGATGTGGCTAAGCGCCAGATGGTCGTTAATCCAAAAAATACGATTTTTTCAATCAAAAGATTGATGGGTAGAAGGTTTAGTGACGAGTCAGTCAAGATTGATGTTAAATGGTTACCGTATAAAATCGTTCAAGGTCGAGATGAAATGGCCGATGTTGAAATAGAGGGCAAAACATATACTCCTCAAGAAATTTCCGCAATGATTTTGCAAAAAATTAAAGCAGACGCAGAAGCACATTTGGGAGAAAAAGTTGATAAAGCCGTTATCACTGTTCCTGCCTATTTTGATGACGCTCAACGCCAAGCAACCAAGCAAGCTGGTGAAATCGCAGGACTAGAAGTTGTAAGAATTATCAATGAACCGACCGCAGCAGCTTTAGCTTACGGTTTGGATAAAAAACACAGTCATACAATCGCTGTTTATGATCTAGGTGGAGGAACCTTTGATATCACCGTCCTTGAATTAGGGGAAGGTGTTTTTGAAGTAAAAGCCACTAACGGAGATACTCATTTGGGCGGAGACGATTTTGATAAAATAATTTTGGATTATATTGCCGATGAATTTAAAAAAGAAAACGGGGTTGACTTAAGAAAAGACCCACAAGCTTTACAGAGATTGCGAGATGCAGCTGAAAAAGCCAAGATTGAACTTTCTACCTCAAAAGAAGCAGAAATTAACTTACCGTTCGTCACGGTTAAAGATGGCCAACCATCACATTTAGTGATGAAGGTTGGAAGAAATAAGCTTGAATCATTGATTGGAAATTTTATTGCAAAAACTTTTGGACCGGTTAAAGCCTGTTTAAAAGACGCAAAAGTTGACATTTCTAAGATCAATGAAGTTGTCTTAGTTGGAGGAATGACCAGAATGCCAAAGGTAATTGAAAAAGTAAAAGAATTTTTTGGTAAAGAACCAAACCGTTCAGTTAATCCTGATGAAGTAGTTGCACTTGGTGCCGCGATTCAGGGTGGAGTTTTGACCGGAGAAACTAAAGACGTCGTGTTGCTTGACGTTACTCCTTTGACTCTTGGACTTGAAACGTTGGGTGGAGTAATGACACCGTTGATTCAAAAAAATACCACGGTTCCAAACACAAAGGCAGAAGTATTTTCAACTGCCGGTGATAATCAAACTCAGGTTGAGATTCATATTATGCAAGGTGAGAGACCTTTGGCCCGGGATAATAAATCCTTAGGTAGATTTACTTTGGATGGAATACCACCGGCGCCCCGTGGTGTTCCTCAAATTGAGGTTTCTTTTGATCTGGATGCCAATGGAATTTTAACGGTCACTGCAAAAGATAAAGCGACTGGAAAGTCTCAAGCAATTAAGATCACTGGTTCAACAGGCCTGACCAAAGATGAAATTGAGAAGATGAGGGAAGAAGCGGAAAAGAATGCTGACAAAGATAAAGAAGAAAAAGAAAAGATTGAGGTGAGAAATAAAGCTGATAATATGATCTATGTTTCCGAGAAATCTTTACGGGACGGCGGAGACAAAGTAGATAAGACCGTCAAGGAAAACGTTGAGAAAAAGATTAAAGAGCTGAAAGAAAAGATCGAAAAGGGAACAAAAGACGAGATCGAATCTAAGACAAAAGATCTCTCTGATGAGCTTTCAAAAATAGGACAGGCAGCTTATGCGAAGCAAGAAGCAAAACCAGAAGAAAAGAAACCTGATGAATCCGACTCCGCCAAAGCTACGTCGGACAAGGGAAAGAAAGACAAAGTGGAAGAAGGAGAGGTTGTTAACTAATTTCACCAATTTGACCAATAAACCAATAAATACCAATTCGGCCATTGATTGGTCGGATTGGTAAATTGGTATTATTGGGTTATTTTTATGGATTATTACGAAACTCTCGGTGTGTCAAAAGGCGCATCAGAACAAGAGATTAAAACGGCTTACCGTCGCGCTGCTTTAAAATGGCATCCGGATAGAAACAAAACTACTGAGGCAAATGCTAAATTTAAAGAGATAACCAAAGCTTATGAGATTCTTTCTGACTCAAAAAAGAGAGAAATGTATGATCAATACGGGGAAAGCGCTTTTAATCGAGGTGGACCAGGACATACAAGTGCCGGCCAATATGATCAATCAAATCCATTTGGAGGTTTTGGAGGATTTTCGAGTCAGGGATTTGAAAATGTCGACTTTGGCGGATTTTCTGACCCTTTTGATATCTTTGAACAGTTTTTCGGATTTCAGTCGCCGTTTGGTGGCAGAAGGGGTAGAAGAAGACAACAACGAGATGTTTATGAAATCACTTTGACTTTTGAAGAGGCCGTTAACGGAGTAAAAAAAACAATGATCGTCAAGGGCGAAGAAAAATCTTTTCAAATTCCGGCGGGAGTAGATAATAATATGTCAATTAGATTCTCTGATTTTGATTTACAGGTAAAAGTAAAGCCTCATCCATACTTTACTAGGAAAGGTCAGGATATTTATTTTGAAAAAGATATTTCTTATTCACTTGCCGTTCTTGGTGGAACAGTTGACGTGCAAACAATAAGTGGAACTATCAGATTGAAAATCAGACCAGGGACACAGTCGGGAACAATGGTTAAACTTCATGATCAAGGAATTCCATATCCTCAATCGAATCGCAAAGGTGACGAGTACGTTATTTATAAAATCAACACTCCGTCACGTGTTTCTGGAAGGGCGAAAGAATTA
>PCTC01000002.1:4814-8846 GCA_002786595.1 Candidatus Roizmanbacteria bacterium CG22_combo_CG10-13_8_21_14_all_34_12
GATAAGTTTAATGTTATTAACTAGGTTTTCCTACATTTCTAATGATTCTTTGTATTTCTCGACGTACTGCTTTAGGCGGATTAGATCCTGGCCTTTTCAACACATTACTGATAATTGATCTTTTTATCCTCTTGGCTTCAGGAGATATTTTGTTTCGATTTTTTGGCTTTGCTTCATATACAAATCTTTCCATGCAAGAAATTTTACTTCTTCTTCTTCTTCTTCTTGTCAAACGATTTCGTTGTCATGGCTTGATAAGTCAAGCTCCTACAAAAATGTTACACCCTAATGTTACGGTGTAACAAATGACATAATGTATAATCTAATTTATGGAAATCAAGACAGCCGTAAAAAATTTATCAAACTACAAAATCTATCTCCAAGTTGAGAAGGCCATTAATGAGTTTTTAAGTAAGAATAATTATTTAAAAATTGAACTGCCAGTTTTGTCTCCCGTTTTAATTCCAGAATCATACTTAAAGGTTTTTGAAACGGATTTTAATTTTATAAATAAATCAGAAAAATTATATTTAACTCCATCACCAGAATTATTTTTAAAACGATTATTAGCTTATGGAGTCGGCGATTGTTATTATCTTGGTAAATCATTTCGTAACTTTGATCCACCAGCAACGCTTCACAGTTATGAATTTGTAATGTTGGAGTTTTACAAAATGGAAGCGAATTATATGGATATTGCCGACGTAGTTTTAAAATTATTACAATCAATTAAAAAACAAACAATCTATCAAGGTAAAATAATTTCTTTTGAGAAATGGGAAAAAATTACAATAACTGAAGCATTTAAAAAATATAGCAATATTTCGGAAACAGAGTTATTTAACCACAGATTGTTTATAAAAAAAGCAAAGCAAAAAAAATATCAAATTGATGGATTTACCTATGAAGATCTATGGTCACAGATTTATTCTCAAGAAATTGAACCACATTTAGGTACGAATGGTTATCCGACTTTGATCTATGATTATCCGAAAGAATTTGCCGCACTGGCTAAATTAAATTCTGATGGAAAGACTACTCAAAGGTTTGAGTTCTATATTGAAGGAATTGAATTGGGCGATTGCTACACCGAGTTGACTGATTGGAAAGAACAAGAGATGAGATTTAAAAAAGAGGAAAAAGTGAGTCATCCAATTGACAAAGGGTATATAGAGGCATTAAAATATGGACTTGATGATTGTTCGGGAATTGCGATTGGTCTTGAGAGGTTGGCGATGATTTTTGCGAATTTGACTTCAATCGATCAATTAAAATTAATTAATATTTCTTAATGAATTATGAGAATAAGTGCTGGTAATTTAAAAAAAAGTGATTTCGTTAATTTTCAAGGGGGAATTTGTCAGGTGCAAAAAGCGGACTTTTATTCACCCGGTAAAGGATCGGCTTTAATGAAAGCGAGATTAAAGAATTTAATTACCGCCAAAAATGTTGAATATGCTTATAAATCTAATGAGCAAGTAGAGGTACTCGACGTTACTTCAGTCGATATGCAATATATTTATAAAGATCAAGAAAACTTATATTTTATGGATGAAAGAACTTTCAATCAGTCAGCTCTCCCAATTTCAGTTGTTGGAGATATCTCCAAATTTTTTAAAGAAGGAGAAAAAATGTTTGTTTATATGTATAACGATAAACCTCTAACAATTCGTCCGCCAATGAGTGTCAGATTAAAGATAATAGAAGCGGATGACGCTGCTAAAGGTGATACAGTTTCAGGAGCTAAAAAGCCGGTGACCGTTGAAACTGGCGCAACCGTCATGGTTCCTATATTTGTAAAAGTCGGAGAAACAATCAGTATCAATCCAGAGACAGGAGAGTATACTGGTAGGGTATAAAATTTCTAATTTCTAATTAACCTAATTTCTAAAAAATTACCAATACCCAGATTTATAAATTGGACATTGGTTATTGTTTAGGTCAATTAAAAATTAGATCAATTAGATCAATTCTATATGCTCTCCGTCGGCACAATTCTTAAAAAAGAAAGGGAAAAAAAAGGCTTGCTTCTAATTGACATTGAAAAACAAATAAAGGTCAGAGAAAAATATTTAAAAGCAATAGAAAATGAAAATTGGAATTATTTTTCTTCAAAAATTTATATAACAGGGATTCTTAAGAACTATTCTCGTATATTAAATCTTGATCATAAAAAAGTTCTCGCTTTTTTTAGAAGAGACTATGAAAGGAAAGAAGAAGTAAAGTTCAAAAAAAAAGTTACCAGTGCTTATTTAACTTCCGGAACAAAAAAGTTCCTGAAGCTTAGCTTAATAATTTTAACTTTATTTTTTATTTTATATTTTATTTTCCAACTAAAAATATATTTTTCTCCTCCTGCTTTTACTTTGATTTCTCCAACAAAAACAAATTTTTCTGTTGAAAAAAACGTAAAAATTATTGGAAAAACTGACAAGGATACAAGTGTTACAATTGCAGGGGAGCGAATTTATCAAAATAAAGAAGGAGTCTTTAATTACGAACTTTCTTTAAATGAGGGAGAAAATAAAATTACGATAAATTTAGTGGGGGCAAATGGGAAAAAAACTACCATCGAAAAATCTTTCTTCAAAAAAACGCCATAACTATATTTGTTTCGCGAAGTCTTTGACATTCTTGATTAATTTTGAAGAATATATTTTTTTAAATCCCAATCTCTTTGATTCTTCAATTATTTTTTCCTCAAGAAAGGAGGATCGAATTTCACCAAGTAAGCCGACTTCGCCGACAAAAAGAGAATTAGCAGGGAGAGCAATATTTTTAAATGAGGAAATTAGTGATGCAATAAAACCAAGGTCAGCTCCGGTTGATTTAATAGAGACTCCACCAACGACGTTGACAAAGACATCAAAGCGGTCAAGAGGAAGGTTTAGATTTTTTCTTATAACCGCCAGTAATAGCTGAACTTTGTTAAAATCTAAGCCTTTAACGACCCGGCGGGGATTCATGAGAGAAGTGGGGACACATAGAGTTTGGATTTCAAAAAAGAAAGGACGTTTACCTTCGGCAACACCAACGATAGCTTTTCCCGGCTCAAGTTTTTTGTCGGTCTCAAGAAATACCAATGGATTTTTTACTTCACTAAGTCCTTTCTGTTTCATTTCAAATATTCCAATCTCATCGGTCGATCCAAAGCGGTTTTTTGAAGCCCTAAGAAGTCTAAAGTTAGAAATTTTTTCACCCTCTATCTCTAGGACACAATCAACAAAATGCTCAAGAGTTTTTGGTCCGGCCACGTCGCCTTCTTTATTAATATGACCAATTAATAAGATTGGAAGATTTGATTGTTTGGCAAAATTGACAATCTTTTTTGTTACTTCTTTAAGTTGAGAGATACCGGCGACCGGTCCTTCGATATCTTTTGAGTAAATTGTTTGGACAGAATCAATAATGACGATTTCGATCTCGTTTTTTAATTCTTCTAAGCTTTGAATTATGCTTTCAATTTGTAGATCTGCGGAAAAGGATAGATTATCAAGATTTATTGAGAGTCTTTCAGCCCGATTTTTTACCTGTTCGGCCGATTCTTCACCGGAGATGTAAAGGACTCTAAGTTTTTGAAAAGCTTGAAGAACCAGAGTTGATTTTCCGATTCCCGGTTGACCCGTCAGAAGAATTACTTCTCCCGGGACAACACCGCCACCGAGGACTCGATCGAATTCAAAAATTCCGGTTGAAAGACGAGATTTAGTTGATGACTTAATTTTTGATAGGGAAGTGATGGTAATTTTTTTGACGGCCTCACCCTTTTTGCCTGACGAAGCCTTGGCGAAGTCGGGTTTTTCTTTAAGGGTGTTCCATTTCCCACAATCAGGGCATTTGCCGATCCATGATCCTGAACCAAAACCGCAATTTGAGCAGATATAAAACATAATTAAATTTTTAATTACTAATTTCTAATTAACCTAAAAAATGACTAACGTCCAATTTTTAATTAAAATTTGGCAATTGGAACTTATTTAGAAATTAGATCAATTAGGTTAATTAGGTCAATTTCACATGCGTTCTACCGTT
>PCTC01000010.1 GCA_002786595.1 Candidatus Roizmanbacteria bacterium CG22_combo_CG10-13_8_21_14_all_34_12
AAAAATAACTGTATAACAGCATATATAATTACCAAAACATAGATTGTTAATTTTTTTTTATTAGCCCAGGTCATTGATAGTTTATTTTATCAAATTATAAAATTTCATTTTATTTATTATCTTATCAACGATCGTTCACAAGATAATAATTATTGTTACACCCTAATGTTACGGTGTAACATATTTATTAGCGCCGCTTGACAAGTAGTAGTAGTATAATCGCCATATGATGGAAGTACGGCATCAATCAAAAATAGAAGAAGTAGGTGCTTTATTTGATAAAATGAGAGGATTTATAGATGAGATTCCTTTTGAATCGGGAAATTTAAAAGTTGGGCTTCTTGGTTTTTCAAATCCAAAGTTTTATAACACTGGTATACTTGAGCTTGGAATAAAGTTCAAAGGTTCAAATAAAAAAATTGATCTTTCGAAAGATCCAATAGATAGTTTATCCGTTCCTATTGATTTGGCTGCCACGAAATACGGCGCAACATTTAGTTCTGGTGGTTGGATAAAATGTAATAAAAAATCTCACTATAGCTATCAACAAACTTATGAGTGGAAATAATTTTTATTACTTCACCGTAACGCTTTTCGCTAAGTTTCTAGGTTTATCAGGATCAGCGCCACGGCCGACGCCAAGATAATATCCAAGTAGCTGGCCGACGATAATGTTAGCAAAAATTGTCAGGTCTTCAAGATCAGGAGTTTTTATTAAAACATCAAATTCATTTGATTCAAATGGTGCAACACCAATTATTAATCCTCCCCGGGCTTTGATTTCAGAGGCACTTGAAAGAACTTCGTCGCGGACATCATCGTTCGAAGCAAGGACAAAACAAGGAGTTCCCTTTTGGATTAAAGTAATTACACCGTGTTTCAGTTCGCCGGCGGCAAATGGTTCAGCATGGACATAGCTTGTTTCTTTGATCTTGAGCGCAAACTCTAAAGTAGCCGGGTAATTAATATGTTTTCCAATTAAATATATATGTTCTTCATTCATTAATTTCTTAGCCAACATTATTAGTTGACTAGTTAACTGATTATTAAGCCACTTTGTTAGAACTTTATTCAAATTAATTATTTTTTCTTTTCCTTCTTCATACTTATTCGCGACGGCCGTCGTCAATAGGTATAGTGTTGAGAGTTGGGAAGTAAAAGCTTTAGTTGAGACAACGGCAATTTCCGGTCCGGCCCCAACCGAAAGCACTACATTTGACAGTCTTTCTAAGGTCGATCCACGGGCATTGATAACTGCAACAATCTCTGCCCCCCTTTTTTTAGCTTGTTTTACTGCAATCAAAGTATCAGCTGTTTCGCCTGACTGTGATATTGCAAAAACTAAAGTCTTATTATTAATAAATTTGGAAAATGGCATAAATTCGTAAGATGGAATTACAGCTACATCAATACCTTGTTCGGCAAAAAAATATTTGGTTGCTAAAGCGCAGTAAGATGCAGTTCCACATCCCGTTAAAACAACTTTGTATCCTGAATTAATTTTTTCCGCCAATATATTTATTTCCTTTTCATTAATGGAAGTCGTTTTTGGAATAGTTTTTAGTTGTTCATAAATTTCTTTGAGGAGAAAATGCGGATACCCGCCTTTTTCAGCATCTTCCAATTTCCAATCGAGAATTTGTGGCGTAAGAATTTTTTCCTTTTCCGAATCTATATCATAAAGCTTTGCTCCGGAATTACTTAAAATAACTCCCTCACCGTCATTTAGGAAATAAACTTTATTTGTTTCTTTCAAAAAAGCCGGAACGTCGGAAGCAAGGAAATATTGATTCTGTCCCAATCCAACAACCAGAGGAGATCCATTGCGGCAAGCAATAATTGTCTGCGAATTATAATCTAAAACAGCGATGGCATTAGATCCTCGGAGTAATTTAAAAGTTTCAAAAATAGCTTCGTTGATTTTTTTAGATTTGGATTTTTCTTCAATTAAATGAGCAATTACCTCTGTGTCAGTTTCAGAAATAAATTTATGGCCTTTTTGCAATAGTTCTACTTTTATTTCCTGATAGTTCTCGACGACCCCGTTATGAATAACGGCAATTTTTTTAGTACAATCAAGATGAGGGTGGGCATTGTTATCTGTAACTCCACCATGAGTGGCCCAACGGGTATGACCTAGAGCGATTAACCCTTTAGGCAAATTAGTTTTAGCCTCTCCAATTTTCCCAATATGTTTATCGACTTGAATTTCTTTTTGGTTTTGAGGAATGATTGAAATACCCCAGGAATCGTAACCGCGGTATTCCAGTTTTTTTAAACCCTCAAGAACGGTTTGAGCAGCCTGATTGTTTTTGTCGTTAATAATTCCAAATATTCCGCACATAGAGTAATGATAACAAAACAGTTAAACAGTTAAAACTTAAACAGTTAAATAAACTATTAAACCATAAACATTAAACAATTTTATTTAGTAGTTTAGTGTTTAACAGTTTTTTTAGGTTTTAACAGTTTAATACTTAACTGTTTAAAAAAGCCCTATCTGGTCTGGCTTTTTCTTAACTTCTTCTTTCTTCTCAACCTCTTTTATATTAAAAATTCTTTTTGTTAGCGTACTCATCTGATATTGTGTCAAGAAATCAATTAATTTTTTATCAAATCCCTTAAACTTTAATTTTTCGATATCTAAATCGATCTCGATATCGGTCATAATAGTCGCTAATTTTTCAGATAGCAATACACTTTCCCTTTCTTTTTTTAAAATTTCTTTGACCTTTTCTGATTCAACTTTATCAATATTTTTGTAAATATTTTCAACAGTTCCAAATTGATGGATTAATTTGCAAGCGGTTTTTGGACCAATGCCCGATGCTCCCGGATAGTTATCTGAGGGATCTCCCACCAAAGCCTTATATTCAATTATTTGATTCGGAGTGATATCAAGTTTTTTTTCTACCTCAGATTTATCAAAAATTTTTATATTAGCCAATCCCAGCTGAGGGGAGGCTACAAATACATTATCAGTTATTAGCTGAAAAATATCTTTATCCCCGGTGAGTATGATAACTCTAAATTTATTAGTTTCAAAAATCCTTGTGATTGTTCCAATTAAATCATCTGCCTCGTATCCTGGTTTTTCCATTCTTACGACTCCAGCTACGTCAACCGCTTGTTTAACCAAAGGAATTTGAACAATAAAATCATCATCTATTTTTGGTCTTTGACTTTGATATTCTTTAAATAATTCGTTTCTAAATGTTTTTTCTGGTGTGTCAAAACAAGAAATTAAATAATCAGGTTTAAAATCAACAATCACCTTATTGAGCATTGAAAGATATCCGTAAACAACATTAGTGGGAGTTCCATCAGAAGACTTAAAAGGTGGCAGAGCGTGATAGGCGCGGTGCATGATGGCGTTGCCATCTATTATAAGGAGTGTTTGCATAAATATAAACAGTTAAACGGTTGAACAGTTAAAACTTAAATAAACTATTAAATATTAAACCGTTAAACTGCAAAAAATTGTTTAATACTTAACCGTTTAATAGTTTTTTTAACCTTTAAGATTTAATATTTAACTGTTTTTTCCCCACTATCTTTTCAAACTCATCCTGATCTATGCTTTCTTTTTTAATTAGAACATCAGCCACTCTGTCCATTAATTTCTTTTTAGACTTCACAATTTCAATTGCTCGGTTATATGCAGTCATAATGATTTTTTTTACTTCAGCATCAATACTATTCATTACTTCCTGAGAAAGAACATTCTGTTCGTAATAAGTTTTTCCCCATTCGGTTACATCGCGGGTTGGCCCAAAATTTATTGGTCCGAGCGAACTCATTCCATATTCAACGACCATTGCTTTGGCAACCGAAGTGGCCTGGTCAAAGTCGTTTGAAGCGCCAGTAGTTATTTCGTTGAATATTATCTCTTCAGCTGCCCGTCCACCCATCATGACAGCAATTCGTTCCAATAAATTAGTTTTTGTTTCATGAAGTTTATCTTTATCGGGAGGAATTAAAGTATACCCAAGTGCCATACCTCGTGAAACAATAGAAATACGATGGACAGAATCGGTATGAGGTAAAAAGTGAGAAACAACTGCGTGTCCAACTTCGTGATAAGCAGTTAATTTTTTATCCAAATCAGACTGCAATCTCTTTTTTTCTGGTCCAAGTTTTACTTTAGTGGCTGCATCTTCAATATCTTCCATATTGATTTTTTCACGTGCGACGCGTGCAGCTGAAATTGCTGCTTCATTTAGCATATTTTCCAGATCAGCTCCGGAATAACCGACTGTGCGTCTAGCAACGCGGTCCCAATTAACATCTTCATCAAAAGGTTTATTTTTAGCATGAATTTTAGCAATTGCTTTTCGGCCTTCAACATCTGGGAAATCAACAATCACTCGTCGATCAAATCGTCCCGGTCGAAGAAGAGCAGTATCTAATAAGTCTCCTCGATTGGTTGCCGCAATGACAACTACCTGTTCGGTTGGATTAAATCCGTCCATTTCTACTAAAATTTGATTTAAAGTTTGTTCTCTTTCATCGTGAGATGGCATCATACCAACTGATCTTGCTCGTCCAATTGCGTCAATCTCATCAATAAAAATTATTGAAGGAGCGCTTTTTTTTGCAGTTGCAAAAAGATCACGGACTCGAGCAGCTCCAATTCCAACCAACATTTCCATGAATTCTGATCCTGCAATCGAAAAGAAAGGAACATGAGCTTCACCGGCAACTGCCTTAGCTAAAAGTGTTTTTCCACATCCAGCTGGGCCAACTAATAAAACACCTTTTGGAGTTCTGGCTCCAAGTTTTTTATATTTTTCCGGATTTTTTAGGAAGTCTACAATTTCAACCAATTCTTTCTTGGCCTCATCGACTCCGGCAACATCATTGAAAGTAGTTTGGGTCATGCTTTTTTGAAATCTTTTTCCCCGATTTTGTCCGAAAGAAAAAACATTGTCTTGGGCTCCCTTGGCTTGACGAAAAAGAAAGATAAAAAATGCGACCATTAATATCGTTGGTAAAATATTACCAATAATATTTGCCAGCCCCGTTGATCCTTGAGTGTCCTTGACATTAATGTCAATTTTTTCCGGATTAACACCGGCTTCTTTTAAGGTTTTAATGAAAGTTTCGCCAGCTTCTTTATAAGAGATTGATAAAGTATCGTTTTTGTAATAAATCAGAAGTTTATTATCTATTAAATCTATTTTCTTAATTTTTCCTTCTTTGGCCTCTTTAACAATAGTTGTGATAGACTTTTCCGGTGCTACTTGTTTAACTTCATTTTTGATTGAACGGTAAGCATAAAAAATAAACAGAAAAACGAAAAAAATAACAAAAAAATTACGAAGGTTTACATTGAACTTAAATTGGGTAATTTTAAAGTTACCATTTTTTTTAGCCATAATGGCTATTTTAGCAGAAAGTTTGATAAAATAGAGTTCAAATTATTAAAGATTAAATCTTAAATATTAAAAAAATATTAAACATGTTAATTTTTAAATTTTAAACGTTTAATATTTAATATTTATTTAACCTTTAATATTTAAGATTTAAAAATTAAAATATGAAGATAATTAAGATCGATATAAAAAAAATTAATCTAATAATAGATCAAACTATTAATATTCTTAATTCAGGAGGGCTTGTTGTCTTCCCCTCTGATACTGTTTATGGTTTGTTGTGCGATGCCACTAATGAACAGGCGGTCAAAAAACTAATTGAATTTAAGAATCGTCCGGTAGGAAAGCCAATTTCAGTTTTTTCCAATTTTGAATTAATTAATCAGTTGGTGAAAATCAGCAATCAACAGTTAACAATTCTCAAACAAATTCTTCCTGGCCCTTTCACAATTATTCTTCCGTCAAAACACAAGGTAAGTAAATTGTTAGAATCAGAAATAGGAACTCTGGGGATCAGAATACCGATGTATCGATACATCGAAGTATTAGTCAATAAGTTTAAGAAACCGATTACAGCCACTTCAGCCAACTTGGCAGGACAATCTCCTCATTACTCAACTGAATCATTACTAAAGGCGTTAACGGAAAAACAAAAACAGTTAATAGCCTTGATTGTTGACGTCGGAAAATTACCAAGAAATAAGCCTTCGACAATTGTAGATTTATCTCAGCCTGAAGTAAATATTTTACGCCAAGGAGACATTAATTTTTTAAATAAATCAAAAACCTTTTTGTCAAAAACTTCTGAAGAAACAAAAAATATCGCCAAACAAATTTTTAAAGATGTAGAAACAGGACCTACTCCGTCTCTACGAAACAAACCATTAATTTTTATCATCGAAGGGGAAATGGGAGTAGGTAAAACAGTTTTTGTTAAGGGCATTGCAGAACAATTGGGGATTAACAACATTATCTCTCCAACATTTGTGATTTATTACGAATATGGAAATTTTTATCATTTTGATCTTTATAATATTGAAAACAGTGAAGAGTTTAGACATCTAGGGCTAGAAAAAATTCTTAAGACAGGAAATATTCTGTGTTTTGAGTGGGGAGAAAAGGCGGGAGAGATTATTAATATGCTTAAAGAAAAAGGGAATATAGTATATGTAAAGATGCAGTATGTGAATGAGAAGGAGAGAGAAATAATTATTAAAAATTGACCTAATTAACCTAATTGATCTAATTACTCTAAATAAATCCCAATCCTTAATTGGTTTTTGGAAATTATTTAGGTCAATTAGAAATTAGTAATTAGAAATTTTATGCATATCCTAGCCATTGATACCTCTTGTGATGAAACTTCCGTTGCCGTGACTGATGGCCGAAAAGTTTTGTCCAACGTCATTTATTCCCAAGTTTTACTTCATAAGAAATGGGGAGGAGTTGTACCGTCAATTGCCAAAAGGGCTCATGAAGAGAGAATAAATTTTGTAGTGGAGAGTGCCTGTCATCCCCGAGGAGGCGGGGATCCAGAGCTTTTAAATTCAATTGATTATATTGCTGTTACACAGGGTCCAGGTCTTGCAGTTGCCTTAGAAGTAGGAATAAAAAAAGCCAAAGAATTGGCAAAAAAATACCGGAAAAAATTAATCGCCGTTAATCATTTGGAGGGTCATATTTATTCTGCCTTTGTTCAAAATAGCCAAGGAAATCCAAAAAGGGATTTTAATTTTCCGTATTTAGCACTAATTATTTCAGGTGGGCATACTGAATTTGTGATTTTTAAAAATCACTTTGAATATGAAATAATCGGTCAGACTCTAGATGATGCGGCTGGCGAAGCGTTAGATAAAGCGGCAAAGTTACTAGGGTTAGGATATCCAGGTGGACCGGTTCTTGAAAGATTAGCAAAAGAAGTTAGGAACAAAGATGGTCATAATTTTCCCCGGCCGATGTTAAAGTCGAAAGATCTAAATTTTTCTTTTTCCGGTTTAAAAACATCCTTTTATTATTTTTTGAAAAGCAATAATCACGTCATTCCCGTCCCCATTCGGGGACAGGCTCCGGCGGGAATCCAGTTGAATGGATCCCCGATCAGGTCGGGGATGACGAAGGAATCAAAGTATGATCTTCGTCAGTTAGCCAGTTCTTTTCAAGAAGCGGTTTTTGACACCCTGATCAAAAAAACCGAGAAGGCAATCAAGTTCACTACAATTAATCAATTAATTGTAGTGGGAGGAGTGGTAGCCAATTTTCGCCTAAGAAAATTGATGAGGGATCTGGTAAAGAAATATAATGGGGAAGTTTTATTTCCCTCTTACAAATATTTGACTGGGGACAACGCCGCAATGATTGGTATCGTCGCTGGATTTAAGGCAGAGAAGAGTTTGTTTGTTGAAGATGTTGGACGACTTGATCGAATCCCAAGAATGAGTTTGTGAGATTATATTGACTTCATATTTTTTTTTGCTAAACTATTACTACACAAGTATATGTTAGCAATAACCAAACAATCTGACTACGGATTGATATTACTATCATACATTTATAAAAAAAATGTACAGGTTCGATTGTCTGAGTTAATAAAAGAGACTAAATTACCTCAAAGATTTTTAGCCAGGATCGCCGCTGAATTAGTTAAAAAAGGATTACTTATTAGTCGTGAAGGAAAAAATGGAGGATATTTAATTTTACCTAAAATCAAAACAATTTCTTTTTTTGACTATCTAACCATTTTTGAAAATGATGTTGTGGTCAGTAGCTGCGTCGACAACAATCATGAATGTAAGTTTGAAAAGATATGTAATCATAAAGATTTCATTAAAAAAAAATTAAGTGTTGTTTTAACAAAAGAACTT
>PCTC01000033.1:0-8215 GCA_002786595.1 Candidatus Roizmanbacteria bacterium CG22_combo_CG10-13_8_21_14_all_34_12
CAACTAAATGAACCTGAAAAGGGGCTACCGATTCAGGCCAAATTATTCCTTTTTCGTCATGAAGTTTTTCAACAATTATTCCCATGATTCGGGAAGGTCCAATTCCATAACATCCCATGTATATTGGCTTTTGTTTTCCGTCCTGGTCTGTAAATTTGTAATTAAATGCGTCTGTAAATTTGGTGTAAAGAGGAAAAATATTACCGATTTCAGCCGCTTTTTTAACTTCATACCTTTCATTAGTTTCAGGATCAACATCTCCGTCTCGAGCAACTTTTATATCGTAAAATTCTTTTGGTAATGGGAGGTCTCTTCCGAAATTGACGTTAACTGAATGATAATCGGTTTTGTTAGCTCCGCACTCAAAATTTAAGCGATTATTTACCGATTCATCGATATAAACATTAACTTCTTTTGGTAAGTTGAGAATCCCTGCATAACCGACTTCGGCGCCAGTGACTTTTTTTACTATTTTGGCCGACGCTAGTTTTAAAGCTTTACATTTTACAATTTTTCTTAATTTATCTTCATTAACATCATAACCTCCTCGAACCGCAACGGCGATTACTTTATTATCGTCAGTTTCAAAAATTAAAGTTTTGGTAGTTTTTTCAACTGGAATTTTTAAATAGTCAGCCAATTCTTGAACACCAATAATTCCCTTACCCAGAACATCTTTTTTTGGAAGCATTTCCTTATCTTTTTCGATAATTCTTGGAGCAGTACTTGGAGCAACCTCTCGATTATAATAAATATTTTTGCTTTTGGCATAAAATATCACATCTTCCCCAGTCTCACAGAAGGTTTGAAATTCATGAGAATAATCATCAGTAAAAGAACCGCCTGAAGCCAGCACGATCACCGTGTCATCTTTTAAACCTAATCTTTCAAATACTTTAAAATAAACTTTTTTAGAAATTTCATAATATTTTTTAAAATCTTCTATAGTCGTATGAAAGCTGTATAAATCCTTCATTCGGAATTCTCTACCCCGCAATAATCCTGATTTAACCCTCGGTTCATTCCTAAATTTTGTTTGAATTTGATATAAAGCAAAAGGAAAATCTTTATAACTTAAGTTAAATTTTTGACCTAGCGGGGTAACTACTTCTTCATGGGTTGGATTTAAAACGTATTGGGCCGCATTTTTAGCTTCGGCAAATTTATTTGCAGCGGTAGTTTTCATTAAGATGTCAACGGTTCCAAGTCTTCCGGTTTTTTCCCAAGCTGATTGCGGAGCAAGCGAAGGCATAAATACCTCGTTGCTTATTTTGTTCATTTCTTCGCGGATAATATTTTCAATTTTGTTTAAAACCCTTAAACCTAAGGGTAAATAAGTATAGACTCCAGCCATTACCTGGTCGATAAAACCACCCTTTTGCAAAAAAGTAGCATTAGCCGAATCGTATTTTTTTGAATCCTTTTTAGTTTTCCCAAAAAGTTTTGAGTAAAGCATATTAAAAGTAATTATAATACAAAAAAATTAAAGAAGTTATTTTATTATTGTAGTAGCCGACTTAAACCAACGATACCAGCACAAAATAAGGTAGATCCCAAGGCTAAACCTGTCCAAAATATAGGTTCAGTAACCCTTAATTTGCATTTTCCTACTTCTACCGTTATCACCGATTGCCTTTTCGTTTCATATCCCGTATATGTATATTGGGGTAAAGTATATCCAGTAAAAATTGAATACCTCTCATTTGATTGTTTTATTCTTATTGGTGATTTCATTCGACGATTCTAATACTATTACTACTACTTGTCAAGGGATTTATGGTTGTAACAATCTAAAATGGCGATTTTGTAGGTTATAAGCGGTTGACAAAAATTTTATTACAAAATACATTTTATTTGAATAAGTATTTAAACCTATTTATGACGGCCGCCACATATAGGCATTGTATTAAGAAGAAAAAATATGAGTAAAAAATTTAAAAAAGGAGAAATTACAAAAATGGTTTTAGCAACATTAGGAATTGGAGCACTTTTAGGTGGAACAGTATTGATTACTCCAAATTTTCCAATAATAATTGGTACTTTTATTAAATTGATTGAGGAAATAAAAGGTATCAAGCTACCAAAGAAAAAAGTAAAGCGGGCTCTACAACAATTAGAAAAAAGGAAAATGTTAAATTTGGAGGTAAAAGATAATGAAGTTTATGTTGAAGTGGAAGATATTTGGAATAAGGAAATTATAAAATATTCTATTCAAAGTCTTCTTGAATTAAAACAAAAAACTAAATGGTCAGGAAAATGGTTTTTAGTGATGTTTGATGTTCCAGAAATAGAGAGGAACAAACGATATTATTTAAGAAATTTTTTGAAGATAATCGGTTTTTATCAATATCAACAAAGCGTTTATGTCTTTCCATATGAATGTGAAAAAGAAGTTACCTTAATTAAGAAAATTATTGAAGGTGGCAAATATCTAAGTTATATTATTGCAGAAAAAATCGAATATGAAAATAAACTAAAAATTTATTTTGGTTTACCTATTTGAAACGGCCGTTGGAGATAGGTTAGGTTTGGTTGTAATGAATTTAAGAAAAATTATTTTGAAGGAACAAAAGAAACCGTAGCTTTGAAAGGCAAACCTGCTCCTGTTTGAGCAGTTATTTCTAAAGAACTAACTAATTCATCTCTAATTCCCTTAACACCCGGAGGCACTAATAAAGTTTCATAGAATTTATTAGCTGGAATGGAAAAAACTTCAATGACACTTTGGATCACTGGTTCTTGATGTATATTTACTCTATCTCTAGGAATAGATAAATTTACTGTTTTAACTTCAATCAGACTTCTATCAACGACAATATTACAGTATCCTCTACCTCCACTTCTAAAAGCAATTATTGGCAAAGGTCCATTTTTCTTTCTTTGTTGTTCGATATATTTTTCTTCATCACCATGTTCCTCCATTTTGAGAGCAGGAATATTGGAAACCTGAGAAAGTAAACCACCTTCATGAATCGCAAGAGAGAAATAACCAAACCCAACTTGATTTTCTATATGTTCAAACCTACGAGCTTCCTTCATTGTGCCTAATTTTACTTCTTCTTCTTCTTGTCAAGGGATTTTAAGATTCGAGTTGTCAGATGATAAATGTTACCGAACCTTGAAGAATAGTAGGGAGTTGCCAGATATATAATTATCACTCAATATTTCGAATATTTGCAATTATGTAGATCTAATAATGCTTTAAAAATTGTCATTCCCGCGTAGGCGGGAATCCAAGCTAAATATTCTTCTTTAAAAAATGTGATTATAGTCTGGATCCCCGTCTTCACGGAGATGACAGGAAAGTAACAGTTTATTATTTGACAAGCCCTATGAGAATCCTACCGTTCGGTCACATAATTAAATCTGGCAACACGAAGATAATCCACAAAATTGGGATAATGACAGAAATAATTTATTTCAATGAGTTTAAAACCTTTTTAATAACATCTTGTGAAGAAATGTTTGAGGTATCAATAATCAGGTCATAATTTTTTGGGTCCATAAAATCGTTACGCTTATAGATTTTTTTTAACTTGCTAAGCCAATTATTTTGGCGCTCATCAACTCGAATCTTTGCTTCGTCTAAATTGATTTTTTCCCTATTGGCAAATCTTTTGTAGCGAATAGTGTCTTCACAAATAAGTAAAACTTTCAAAACATTGGAAAAATTATTAGCCATTATTCCTGACATCCAGCCATCAACAATTAAATTTCCCGGCTGTTTTATCAGATTTCGAACCTGATAATCAATTTTTTTTGTAAGCGCTTCACTCTGCTCTTCAACATGTTCCAAATTCAATCTATTTTTTTTTACATATTCACGAAACAATTGTCCGGTCATAAAGACGGGCCAATTCAATTCTTTTTGGAGACTTTTTAAAAGAGTAGATTTACCTGTGCAGATTTTACCTGAAATAGTTATTTTATTAATTGTCATACCCAATTTGATCTAACACTTTTCCAAGTGTTTCCAAAGGCCCTGTTTTATAAGTATTAATTACCAGATCAAAATATTTTGGGTCCCAAAAATTATATTCCCCATACAACCGTTTCCATTTATCGGTATTTTCATTCTCTCTTTGCTTAATCCAATGTTTTGCCTCTTCAACTGACACATTGTCTCTGTTGGCAACCCGATCAACCCTGATATCATCATGAGAGCAGATAAGAAGTACTTTAAGAACATCCTTATAAGAGCGGGCAAAAAATCCGGTAAGCCAACCCTCATAAATTATTTCTTTTTCAACTTTAAGCATTTGTTGTGTTATCGCATCAATCTTTTTTTCATGATCATCGGTACGGGATAAAGCACCCATTTCGTTTTCTTTAAACTTACACCTACGATCATGATTACGTTGGATTGCCCCAATATTAATATGCTTCCAATGGAGAGAATTTACAAGATTCTTTGTTAAAGTTGTAGTTCCAACAGCGATTTTACCAGAAATAGTTATTAAGCGAAATTTAGAATTTAACATTTATTTTTTAAATAGTTTGACCACATCATTAACCGTTATTATTGCTGCCAGTGATAGTAACATTATAAATCCAATTAAGTTCGTATATTTTTCAAAATTTTTATTTGGCCGCTTTTTGGTTATTCCTTCATAGAGCACAAAGACTAACCTTCCGCCGTCTAAAGCGGGAAAAGGGAGAATATTCATAATAGCTAAATTTAAAGATAATAGAGCTAAAAATTCTAGAAATGCATTTTTACCAAATTTAACTGCCTGTCCTGCTAAATTTGCTATCCCGATCGGACCGGCCACATCAACATTTTGCTTATGAAAAGTGACCAAATTATAAAGCATTTTTCCCAGTTCTGAAGAAATTTTAGCAGTAATATTAAATGCTTCAATTAAGCCGTAGTAAGGAGCAGTATACCAGGGATATTTTTTTTCTATAAAGGAAGTGATAGCGATTCCCAAAGGCCCTTCGCCTTTAGGTGGATTGACTCTAGGAACAAGATCAACAGTCAATTGTTGGTGACCCCTTTGAACCAAGAGCTTTACATTTTTTTCGGCATATTTTTGAGTTAAGGTAATTAGGGAAGTTGAAGAAGTAAGGGGGATTGGGGACATTGGGGATATTGGGGGAACGAACTTAAGAATGACATCTTTTTCTTTAAGGCCGGCCATGGATGCAGGAGAGTTTTTAGTAACTTTCTCTACAATAACATTATTTGTTGGTACTGGGACTCCCTGTGTAACCAAATATGAAAAGATAAACCATCCTAACAAAAAATTTCCAAGAACGCCCCCTAAAACGATTAATGTTTTTTGCCATGGTTTTTTATTGACAAATGTCCGATTTTTATCAAGGGCAAGTGGGGTACTATATTCCTCACCAAATAATTTAACAAATCCACCAATTGGTAATAAATTAACACTATATAAAGTCTCGCCTTTTTTTATTCCAAATAGCTTTGGTGGTAGGCCAATCCCAAACTCCTCAACTTTAACACCCATTTTTTTAGCCATTAAAAAATGGCCAAGCTCATGGACGAGAACGAGGATAGATAAAGTCAGAATGAAAATAAGTATTGTCATTTTATTAAACTTCCATTATTTCTTTTTCTTTACTTTCCTTAATAATATTTATTTCTTCCATAAATTTGATGGACTGAGCGTCAATTTCTTTTTCCAGCCGATATTTTTCGTCTTCACTCATTTCTTTTTTTTCGAAAGCATTTTTTATAGTTTTTCGTGAATCATCCCGATGATTTCTTATTGTCACTTTTTTTTCCTCAACTTTTTCCGCAACAACTTTGATATATTTTTCCCTTTGTTCGGTATTAAGAGATGGTATTCTAATAACAATTTTTGCTCCAAGTGTTGTTGGGGTTAATCCTAACGGTGACTTTAAAATTGCTTTTTCAATATCCTGGATAACAGACGGATCATAAGGACTAATCGAAATAGACGATGCACCTTCGGTCATAATAGTTGCAAGTTCTAATAATCTAAGTTTTGTAGTACCCCCATAAGTTTCAACGGTTAAATTTTCAACCAAAGATGGTGAGGCGCGACCGGTTCGGATTGATTTGAGATCTTCTTTGAGGGACGCAATTGTTTTGAGTGTTTGATTGGAAAAAGTAGAAACAGTATCCATAAATTTTATTATACACTCCATCGCACAAACTTTACTAGTTTAATATTTTCCCCGAATTTTAAAACAGCTTCCTTTATTAAGTCACTTACTTTTTTTGATGGGTCTCTAATATATTCCTGATTAAGAAATTCTTCATTGGTTTCGGTGCGGATAGAAGCAACTTGCATTGCTAATTCTTGACCTAATGATTGAAAATCTTTATTTCCTGAGACAAAATCAGTTTCACAAGCGAGTTGAATTAAAGAGGCGACTTTTTTATTGTGATGGACGTAGGAAAAAATTATACCTGTGCCAGTATTACGGCCGGATTTATCTTGCGCTTTAGCTATCCCCCATTTATTTAGTAATTTCTTTGAGGCTTCAATATTGTTTTTAGATTCTTCAAGAGCTTTTTTGCAAAGGGAAAAAGAGACTCCTGTTTCTTCACGAAGTTGTTTTAGTTTTTTAATATCGTACATAATTAATTATTAAAGATTAAATATTAAAGGTTAAAGAAATATTAAACATTTAAATATTAAAAAGTTTTATTGTTTAACTGTTTAATCTTTAACAGTTTATTTAACCTTTAACCGTTTAAGATTTAACATTTAAGATTTGTTTTTAGAAGTTTCTTTAGCCTTTGCTTCTTGTCCTTTAAGATAAGATGATGCGTATGCTTCAATTATTTCCTTCAAAAAATATTCAATAGACGTAAGAGAGTCGTCATTACCAGGAATAGGATAGTTTATTGGATCAGGATTAGCATTAGTATCGGTCACGGCAACCGTTACGATTTTCATTTCTCCCGATTCTTTGACAGAATTTTTCTCCTTTTTTATATCAATAATAAAAAGAGCGTCAGGTAATTTTTTGAGATTTGCGATTCCTCCATAAAATTTTTCTAACTTATTTAGATCTTTGTCCAATTTGACCTGCTCATGTTTAACAAATTTACTCCATTCTCCTTTCTCCTTTTCTTCTTTCATTGAATTTAGTTTTTTTACATTTTTTATAATCATTTCAAAATTAGTCAATAATCCTGCTGGCCATTTGGTATTTATAAACGGCAGATTGTTTTTTTCGCACAATTCTTTAGTTAAACTTGAAGCAATCTTTTTAGTACACACAACAAGAAGAACTTTTCCGTTTGTTCCTAGTTCAGAAACAAACTTTTTTGCTTTTTCAAGATAATTGGCTGTTTTAGTCAAATCAATTATAGAAACCCCGTTTTCAAACGAATATATGTATTTATTAGTTTTTGGATGTACTCTGTTAGATTTATGTCCAAGATGGATTCCTGCAGCAAAAAGCTCTTCTACTTTTTTATCATTATCATTCATAAGTATACATTTTATCAATATGCCTAAGATATTGCAATTAGATTTTGAGTGATTTTATGAAGGTTTTGAATTCCCCATTCATTTCTTCGTGCTCTAAAGCAAATTCGATTACTGTTTTTAAATATTCAAACTTATCTCCCGTGTCATAATATTTTCCATTCTCAATCACAACGGTATAGATAGGGATTCCTTCTTTCATTAGTAAATTGATAGCATCAACCAACCAAATCTCTCCACCTCTTCCAGGCTGGGTTTTTTTTAAAGCCGAAAAAATTTCCGGAGGTAAAATATAACCTCCATGAGTAGCAATATCTGAAGGCGCCTTATCAGGCTCGGGCTTTTCAACTATTTTATTTATTTTGTAAACATTATTTTCTACGTGGGTTATGTCAGCAATTCCATATTTTTTCAAATCTTCTTTATTTTCTATCTTTACGCCAGATATAACAATTCCTCCAAATTTTTCATAAACTTTGATCATCTGTGCCAACCTAGGTGGCTTAGAATAAATGAATTCATCACCCCAAAGGACAGCGAAAGGCTCATCTTCTATGGCCGGTTCTGCTGTTAAAACCGGGGTGCCATTTCCATAAGGACCTTTTTGACGAATATAAATAAAATTGGCCATGTTGGAGATTCTTTGGATCTCTTTAAGTAGATGTTCTTTTTTCCCTTGTATTAAATTTTTAACTAAATCCTCAGAAGGCGCATCAAAATGATCTTCAATCGCCCGTTTGTTAGAACCAGTAATAATAATAATATTCTTAACATTAGAATCGATT
>PCTC01000033.1:8232-15470 GCA_002786595.1 Candidatus Roizmanbacteria bacterium CG22_combo_CG10-13_8_21_14_all_34_12
TAACAGGTTTATCGACGACCGGAAGCATCTCTTTAGGCATGGCCTTAGTTTGAGGAAGAAACCTTGTCCCAAAACCAGCCGCGGGAATTACAACTTTAGTAATTTTTTTCATTCAAATTTTACAGTAACTTTTTGGCTGATTTGAGTATTCCCATTAACAAAAGCAGTTAGTTCCGCTATTCCTATGGAATCAGAAGATAAAATAAAACTGACTTTTCCGGTTTTATCCGATTCAAGTGTTGACTCCTGAGCTCCATTAATCAACCCTAAATTAGTAACCAATCTTACAGGCTTTTTATCTAAAGGAAGATTATTTACATTTCTTATAAAAACATTTACGTCGACTTTATTACCAACTTTAGTGGTTAGTGGCCAAGCAAAGATCAATGAGGTTTTAGAAGAAGGATCGGTTTTCGTAGATGCCCTAGCAAAACCAATCTGCTTGTTAAACAACGTAGTTGTAATAAAAACCCCAAAAACAATAAAAAACAATATCATCAAAGCAATAAACTTTTTATCCATATGCCACCAGCTTATCAAGAAAGAGATAGTTTGTCAATAATTTTTTTGTGTATTATTTCTGGCGAAAGGATTTCATTGTTTTCCACACAGTCAATTTTAATCCAACTTTTGTTAGTTTTTACAATCTCTAAATACATATTCTCTACTTTTTTAAGATACTTTGCATCTTTTTCATACTGATCTTTATTTTTTTTAACAATCAATGTTTGAGCTAAAATAAGAGGAACATAAAGAAAAATTACTAAACTGGGTCGTGGAATGGCAAAAATTTCATATTCAAGTATTTCTACCCAATCTAAAAATTTTTTTCTTTGCGACGTTTTAATCTTAGCTGCCTGATAAATTGAAGAAGGAGTGTAACGATTACAGACAACAAGTTTTCCTTCATTAATCGCTTGCCAAATTTTATCTTTTACCTGCCAACGATCGGCCGCGTAAGGAAAAGAGGCAAGATAAGGATTAATCCGGCTGAAATGGCCGAACTCACCGTTAAGAAATCGGCCGGCAAAATCACCAAAAAATGTTTTTCCATATTGGGGAAAATCAAATGAGGCGTATTTAATTGATTTATCATTTAAATAACTAAGTAATAATTTAAGCTGAGTAAGTTTTCCGGAACCATCAATACCTTCAATTACAATAAGTTTACCCATGTATTTATACATTAATTGTTTCCCCTGGTTTGGTTTTACCTTCAAAAATAAATTTTGCAATTTTGTCTTCGATTTCATCTCTAATCGTTCTCTCAAGGTTTCTGGCGCCAAATTTCGGATCAAATCCTTTTTTAGAAACCAAATCAATTGTTTTTTCAGAAACAAACACTTTTACTTTATATAATTTGAAAATATCCAATGATATTTTGGCAATAATTTTTTTTGCCAAAATATTGATAGATTCTCGATTCAAAGATTCAAACTTTATTATGCCATCAAAGCGGTTAAGAAATTCCAGAGAAAAAACATTTTCACTTTGAGCGTTTGAAGTTGCAATGATCACTAAGTTTTTACAGTCAACCTTTTTTCCTAACCCATCGATAAAATAACCCTCGTCCGTGATTGTTAAAAAAATATTTATCAAATCACGATCTGCTTTTTCAACTTCATCTAGCAATAGTACGCCATAACCTTGTTTTCGAATAGCACTAGTAAGAAGACCTGGGTCATTACTATCACCTATTAGTTTTGGAATATCATATTTTGATTGAAATTCAGACATGTCAAAACGGAGTAGAGACGGGGCATGCCCCGTCTGTACATCTATATCGTTTGAAAAAAATACATCAGCAATTGCTTTGGCAGTCTCAGTTTTTCCTACCCCAGTTGGGCCCAAAAATAAAAACGATGCTAATGGTTTCTTCCTTTTTCCAATAAGTAGAAATGAACGTCTTAATGCTGAAGATAATTTTTTTACTGCTTCATCTTGTTGAATAATTTTGGAAAATAATAACGTCTCCAGATTCAAAAGCTTTTCTTTTATTTGTTTACTTATGGTGGTTGGAATATGAGTTTTTTCTGTAAGAACAATATTGATAATTTCAGGGGTGACTATTTTTTGCTTCGCATATACGCAAGCGGAATCTAAAAGATCAACGGCTTTTTCCGGAAAAGGTATAGAAGTTAGATAAAATTCGCTTTTTTCAACCACTTCCTTGATGGTTTCATAAGGAATAAAAACGTCATAAAGGAGTTCAAAAGAATAAACTGCATCGAGTAAAATATTTTCAGCCTCCTCAAGAGAAATCTCATAAACATCAACTTTATTAAAAATGCGATTTATTTTTTCATTTGAATAAACAAAATTTTGATAGGCAGAAGGAGTTGTCACTCCAATCACTTGAATCAAATTACTTTTGGTAAATTTTTCAATGGAATTAGTAAGATCAACATATTTGTCAATGTTGTCAATAAATAGAATGATATTTTTCGCTTGTTCAGCCTCTTTTAGCAAATCTTCAAAATTTTTCTCTCCAAAGACCTTTTCCATATTCATTTTTAAAATTCTCCGATACATAAGAGTAGTGTTGGTTTTACCTAAATAAATTTTTTTCGCTAAAGCATCAATTATTGTGTGCTTGCCAACCCCCTCTTCGCCTACAACAATGACATTGCTTTCGACAGACTTAGTTAAAATTTGTTCAATTTCCGTAATTTCTTTTTTACGGTCGACAATATTTTTAATATGATGAAGGTAAGAGGGAGTAGCCAAATCAACGGTATATTGATCAAGAATTGGAGTATAACCAACTGCCCAGTCACGGGCTAAAGGAGGATAAGAAAACAAATTTTGCAATTTCCACCATGTCATTTTTCTAATATGTTGCTTATAATATTCTTCAAACCATTTTTCAACTTGAGATAGATTTTCGTTATTGATCAAATGATTTTCAATAAACCTTTTTTTGAAAATATCTTTTTCTTCTTGAACAGTTTTTTGGGTTAGGGAAAATAAATAAAAAATCGGAGTAAAAAGAAAAAAAGATAATGCAATAAAAGGCAAAACAATCATTGACATTGTCTGGAGAATGAAATAAAAAGCAATGATAAAAAGTCTCATAATTGCACCGATGGAACGGGAAATAATATTAAAGGCAAAGCGATTGGCCCAATCAGAAAATGAAAAACCGACAAAAGTTTTTTTTACAATTAAGTTTTTCCAAGGTTGAAATAAGGTTTTGAGCAACGTTGAAACGGAAAAAAAATAAGGGAGAAAAATAAAGATATTAATGAGCGCTTCACCAAAATTATGAAGACTATCCCGATAGTATTGCCAAAAACTTTTGCGCATATATTTAGTATAAAGGATTAATTGTTAATTGTTAATAGCTAGTCAAATACTTTTCGATCCTGATGGTATATATTCTCAAAAATATATTATCACAACAGTCCAAACACACACTTTTGTAGGTTATAAGCGGTAGACAACAAAACGAGCCTTATGTAAAGTTAATTGATTAGTTAATTAGTTAAATACAATGCACAATCGATTAAACGACTATACAAATTGCACTATTGATTAATCGATTATACATATGGTGAATCTATCAAAAATACAGATTGATGATAAAAAATTAGTCAAGGTTTATCAATTAATGTTTGAGATATTAAACGAAGCCGATGATAAAGACGACTTTCTTGGAATAATAAAAGACATTCTTTCCCCACCCGAACAATTGATGGTAGCTAAAAGAATCGCTATTATTTATCTTTTACTCAAGGGAATTGATCAAAGTACAATTGCAAAATATTTAAAAAGTTCAAGGGCAACGGTTGCCAAATTTTCTTTATTATTTTATGACAAAGAATCAAAATTAATCGGTATAATTGGTGAATTATTAAATAGAGAGACAATTAGTAATTTTTTTGAAGATCTATTTGCAGATATATTTATTTCTCCAGGGCTTAAAATTGGTCACTGGCAAATGCACTGGGATCATAAAAGAAGACAAAAAGAAAGAACGATGATTGACGCTTAACTGGGCACTGGTCGATTAATCGGTAATACAAAATGCTCAATTGATTAATCGATTGTACACATAAAAACCAAAAAGACCGATGATATTAATTTTTTTATTGAATATTTTAATTAACATTTCCTAATAATGGACTTTGAAGAGGTTTAAACTTCATACCATAAGTTCGATGAAGATTTATAAAAGCAAGCTCTCTTACTAATAAGAGTGCAAATTGATTATGAGCAATTCCGTACAAGGAAGTTAGTTTTTCTCTAAGTTTTGGAGAATCAAAGGGTTGGTCTATTAATATAGAGCCAGAATCTTGATCGCTATTTAACGTTGCTGGACCTGCATTGCGATCAATTATCCTTCGTGCTAATTCTCTACCTGCATTAATATAACCTTTTCTTGCTTCTGCCATATTGATTTGTATTGTACTTCTTCTTCTTCTTGTCAAGACTGAGGAGCGTGATACAACGCTCCTCAAGGTGATTTTAGTCTGGATTCCCGCCTCCGCGGGAATGACAAGATCACTCATACTTAAAAATATCGCTTGACTTTCTATAAAAATACGCAATAATTTTGTTATTCACGAACCATGAAAAAAATGAAAAGACGAACTAGTAAAAAACCTCCCTCAAGAAAAAAAGAATTAATTATCTACATTTACAATGTTGTTGAAGATGAATGGTCATTTTTATCGTCGATCCAACCAGTCGAAAAACGGTATGAAATGATAAATGATTGCAACTCTTCCTCTGAGTGTTATCTTTTTTCAAATGCCGGTGAAAGCGAATTTATTTATATATCCCCGATTGAAATCTCTAATACTTTTAAAAACTATTTTCAATCAATTACAAATAATAAAAAAGTAGATATATATGTTCCTCAAATGAAAACATCGCTTATCTGTAAAGATTTTTATACAGACAAACAGTTATTTGGAGACATTATTACAAAAGCGAAAAAATACCATAAAGTTACTTTGATTAGTTACGCTACTTCTCCGGAGTTTTTAGAATTAAAGGAAAGAATGATTCAACTTGGAATAAACGTGGTTACTCCGGAATCACCAGAACTTGAAAATGCCTGGACGGTAAATTTTTTTGGTAGTAAATCAGGAATAAGACAATTAGCTCAACAAAGCCGGGCCGCCGAGCCTGATTTTATAATGCCCGATGGCGTAATTTGTGTAGGAAAACTTGATGCCGCCAAAATTGCCGCTAATCGATATATAAAAGAAAAGGGAGTGGTTTTAAAAACAAATAAAGGTAGTGGCGGACAAGGTGTGCTGATCTTTCGTGATGGTGAACTACCCAAAGATTATAAATCATGTGAAAAAAGAATATATGAGCTATTGAGCGAGGACGGATATTGGGAAAGATTTCCGATCATCATTGAAGAGTTGATCAACGTCAATTATGCAACTCCCGGCGCCTTTCCAAATATAGAGTTCAAGATCCATAAAAGCGGTAAGATAGAAATGCTTTATTATTGTGTAATGATGGTTACCAAAGAAGGAAGATATTATGGACTGGATATTCATGAAGATGTAATTAATGAAAGGACCGCCGCCAGAATTATTGACACCGGGTATTATATTGCAGAACAATATGCGGAGGCCGGTTATCGTGGACACTTTGATATAGACATGATTGCTTCAAATAATAAGCATATTTATGTTGACGAATCAAATACCAGAAACACTGGTGGTACTGACATTTATAAGTTAGTTTATGATTTATATGGGGAAGATTTTATGTCAGATGTTTACGTTTTAAATCGTAATAATTATAAATTTAACAATCAAGAAACGGTCAGTTTTAGAAAAATAATTGATACTCTCAAGCCAATTTTTTATGATAAAAAGAAGAAAGAAGGCGTGATTCTATCTTCTTCCGCTTCCCTACAATCTAATCAACTGTTGTATACAGTTTTAGGCAAAAACAAAAAACGAGCTTATGAACTTCAGGAAAATTTTTACGAATTATTAAAGACCTTCGGCCAGCCGAAATTCTAACTTTTAAATATGAATATCGCATTTTTATATAATGTTCGTCATCGATATCCTGACCCAAAAAAACCTAAGACTTTAAGGGAAGCCGATTTTGATGATCCTGAAACAACAGAATTACAAATAAAATATTTGAAAAAACTTGGTTATAAAATATTTCCAATCGAAGCTAATGAACAGGCTTATTTTAAGCTTTACCGGCTGAAAAACAAAATAGATCTAGTTTTTAATGTTTCTGAAGGTTTACACGGAAATGACCGAGAAGCACAGATTCCAGCCATGTTGGAGATGTTACAGATTCCATACACTGGTTCCCCTCCCTTGACGCAAGCAATTATTTTGAATAAATCAAAAACAAAGGAGATTTTGATTGCTAACAAAATCCCAACTTTACGATATCAGTTGTTAACGAACAAGAACGATAAACTAAATAAATCTTTAAAGTATCCCCTAATGGTAAAACCGGTTTCAGAAGGATCATCGGCAGGTATTACTAATAAGAGTGTTGTTTATAGCGAAGTAGAGCTATACAAACAGGTTGATTACATTTTTAAAACTTTTAACGAACAAGCGATGGTTGAGCCTTACCTTGCTGGAAGAGAATTTTCAGTAGCCATGCTTGGAAATCCGCCACAAGTTCTTCCAATTTTAGAATCCGACCATTCAATTTTACCAAAAAAGTATATGCCTTTTGATTCACTTGAAGTAAAATGGTTTTACGAATTGGCCACAGGCGGAAAACATTTGAAGTGTCCCGCAAAAATTACTTTTGTTTTAGAAAAAAAAATTAATAAAATTTGTCTAGAATTATGGGATGTTCTTGGAATAAGAGATTGGTGTCGTATCGACATTCGTTGTGATGAAAAGGATAACCCCTATGTTCTTGAGGTCAATTCTCCTCCAGGCTGCACACCGCCAGAACATGATCCAGCATCTTATTTTCCTCTCATTGCTCGATCAATTGGGATTGATTATGAAAATTTATTAAAAAAAATTATCGAAACTGCCTTGAAAAGGTATAAGAAATAGTTTGTGGACTTGGAGGGATTTGAACCCCCAACATCTTCGATGTAAACGAAGCGCTCTACCGTTGAGCTACAAGTCCTTTTGATTAATTATACAATAAGAGTTTATTTCTCTTTAAAAATCGGGCAGATCTGTTGATAGTCACAATAATTACATAAAGAATTTCGTTTTGGTTTTAGATCAACGTCGCTATTTATTGTTTCAGCAATATCTAATATTTCATTT
>PCTC01000033.1:15516-15777 GCA_002786595.1 Candidatus Roizmanbacteria bacterium CG22_combo_CG10-13_8_21_14_all_34_12
ACTTCATTCAAGTCGTCACTCGTTTCATATTTATCAATCTTATTTTCTTTTAAATAGAAAAGTATCTTTTTATCTACTTTATATTCCGGGTATTTTTTTGTAAGTAAATATTCATAAAAATTAAGTTGAAATTCAAAGTTGCTCTGTCCGTCTTCTTTATACTTTCCAGTCTTATAATCTATTAGAGTTAATTTGTCATCAATTAAATCAACTCTATCAAATTTTCCTCCAAGTTCTAGTTCTGGTTTCAATAAATACTTT
>PCTC01000033.1:15803-15945 GCA_002786595.1 Candidatus Roizmanbacteria bacterium CG22_combo_CG10-13_8_21_14_all_34_12
ACCCTTTGAAAGTTTGTTTTTGAGAAAAGTTTTAAATTGTTTTTTTGATTCCTCTACATATTTGATAATTGTTTCCTTATTTTTAAATACTTTGTTATGTTTTGCAAAACTATATTTAAATTTTGTTTCAAATAGTTTTCTA
>PCTC01000035.1 GCA_002786595.1 Candidatus Roizmanbacteria bacterium CG22_combo_CG10-13_8_21_14_all_34_12
GTCTAAATTATCATTAATATCTGAATTAAATTTAGCGTCCAAATTAAAAATTAAAGGCAGTATTGTTCATCTTGGCTCTTTTAAAGATCAAAAATCAAATATTAAATATCAAAAATTAATATCAAATATCAAGGAGATACTAAAAAAAACGCCTCAAGACACATTTTTTATAATTGAAAATTCCGGAAATAGAAAAATCGGACAGACACTTGAAGAAATTGCTCAAATAGTCAAAGACGTCAATAACCCACGAGTTAGACTTTGTTTTGACACTTGTCATTTATTTTCGAATGGCTATAAATTCGACACTGCCAAAGAATTAGATGTTTTTCTTGACAAGCTTGATAAACTTGATCTACTTGACAAACTTGAAGTCTGGCATTTGAACGACAGTCGCGATGAATTTAATTCCGGCCACGACCGCCATGATAATATTGGAGAAGGAAAAATGAATATTGATGAATTTAAGATTTTATTAAATCACAAAAAAATGAAAAACTATCCTTTTATTATTGAAACGCCTGGATTCGACGGTAACGGCCCTGACCAAAAAAACCTCGATATTTTAAAATCCCTTATTACTTCCTAATTTTGGATTGTTATGGCCATTCGTGTCTGACCTCCGAGGTCAGACAAGGCATGGCGTAATCGACTTTTAAGAATCTCATTGAAGAGCTATAATAGCTATATGATTAAACTACCAAAAGAAGTTGTGGAACTGATGAAAAAATTTCAGGAAAATAAGTTCCAAATCTATGTTGTTGGTGGTGCCGTTCGTGATGCACTTTTGAATAAAGAGGTTGATAACTGGGATTTTACAACCAATGCAACCCCAAAACAAATCCAAAAGTTATTTTCTGATTCTTTTTACAATAATATCTACGGGACGGTTTCAATTCCAAAAGATAAAATTATTTTTGAAATCACCCCCTTTCGCACCGAATCCGATTATTCCGATTCCCGCCATCCGGAAAAAATCGAATGGGCAAAAACCGTTGAAGAGGATCTTTCGCGAAGAGATTTTACAATCAACGCCATTGCGTTTGACGGAAAAAATATTATAGATCCATACGAAGGTCAAAAAGATTTATCTAACAAATTAATTAGGGCCGTTGGAGATTCAGACACCCGATTCAAAGAAGATGCCCTTAGACTACTTCGAGCTATTCGTTTTACTTCTCAATTAGGATTTCTCATTGAAGATAAAACCCGTGATTCCATTCAAAAAAATGCTTCGTTGATTATTAAAATTTCCGCTGAAAGAATCAGGGATGAGTTTCTAAAAATTTTAGGCGGAGATCATCCTTCTGAAGGGATACTTTTTTTGAAAAGCACTGGATTACTTTCATATATTCTGCCAGAAGTTGACGTTTGTTTTACCATTCCCCAAAAAAGCCCCAAGCGTCATCATATCTATGATGTTGGAACACATTTGGTTATGGCTCTCAAATATTGTCCCTCAAAAGATCCAATAACCAGATTTGCCACTTTAATCCATGATATTGGTAAAGCTAAAACTTTTTATAAGGACGGAAAAACCGACTTAATTACTTTTTATAATCACGAAGTCGTTGGAAAAAAACAGACAGAAATTATTGCTGACCGGTTTAAACTTTCAAATAAACAAAAAGATAAGTTGGTAACTCTCGTCGCCGAACATCAGTTTACAGTTTCGGAAACTCAAACAGATAAAGCCGTCCGACGATTTATTCGGGGTGTCACAAAAGAATATCTGCGGGATATGCTAGATCTTCGAACAGCCGACCGAATAGGTTCGGGGACGACACCTACATCTTGGCGAACCGAACTTTTTAAAAAAAGACTTGAGGAAGTTCAAAAACAACCTTTCCAGATTAAAGATTTAAAAATTGATGGGGATGATGTGATGAAAATTTTAAAAATAAAACCAGGGAAAAAAGTTGGAGAAATATTAAAAAATCTTTTTGATCAAGTTGTCGATGGTAAAATTAAAAATGAAAAACATTCCCTCCTTAAACAGATTACTTTAATTAATTAAAGTATATTTTTTCATCTTCAATGATTGTATCTTCTCCATGACCCGAATAAATAATTGTCTCTCTTGGTAATTCAAATATTTTTTTTAATGATTTTTTTAGATCAACTTTACTACTATATGATAAATCAGTCCGACCAACGGCTTCCTTAAACAAGGTGTCTCCGGTAAACAAAGCATTTTCTTTCGGAAAATAAAAACAACAACTTCCTGGAGTATGACCGGGAGTAAAAATAATTTTCAATTTGCTTGCCCACCGAAGCCTTGGCGAAGGTGGGAAATTTTCTAAGTGATTAATTGGCAAAATAATTGGTTTATAACCTAAAAAATGTTCCGCTGTTTGTTCTAGTCTATCAATCAGAAACTTATCTTTTTCATGAATAATTAATGGCAAACTAATTGATTGTTGAATTTCGCCAACAGCCATCACGTGATCGAAGTGTCCGTGAGTTGCCAACATTCCGACTAAATTCAGTTGTTGCCTTTGTAGTTCTTCAAGAATAAACGGGGCATCGTCGGCTGGATCAATGATGAGACAGTCTTGATCATCAATTAAGAAATAGCAATTCGCCTGTAATTGTCCTAATGAATATTTAACAATTTTCATTATGATTTCATCCACTCAACATAGTCGCATCCGCCTGGCGTTTTTGTGGCCGGATCCCAGGTTGCAGTTGAACATTTTTTTAGTTTTTTTCCACTAGCCGTTGTAAAGAGAACTAATTTTGCCTGACATTTTGGACAATCTTCCTCTAACTTTTCCGTAGTTCCTTTTATCCATTCAATATAATCGCACCCTCCTGCCGTCTTCGTGGCGGGATCCCAGGTAGCCGTTGAACATTTCTTCATTTTTTTACCCATTCTAGTAACTGCAGAAACAAGTGGGGCATCACATTTTGGACATTTTTCATCTAAGGTAACTGGTTCAACTTCTAACCACTTTACAAAAACACACCCATCAATTGTGTGAGTTTCCGGGTTCCAACTTCCCTTCGAACAACGTTGTAATTTCTTTCCCGACTTTGTCTCAAAAACTTCACCTAATGGCGAACCACACTTTGGACAAATATCTGATCCTTTCTCCGAAGTTTTATCATTTTTCATATAATATTTATAAAATTTATAATAGTTATGAACATTATTTTTGTTTACGATTTTTCAACCAGACTAAAATTGGTGTGGCCACAAACGGTGAGGAATATGTACCGGTAATTGTGCCAATTAAAAGGGTTAAGATAAAAAATCTTATTGTTGATCCACCCATCATTGTCAATGCCAACAACATGAAAACTATTGTCATTGAATTATTGAGTGAACGAACCATTGTTTCAGTCAAAGCCTGATTGGACGCAGATTCAATTTCCAAGCTTCCCTGTTCTTGATTATATTCACGAATCTTGTCAAAAATTACAATCGTATCATGAACTGAAAAAGACATTGTTGTTAATACTGCGGTCACAAACATTGTATCAACTTCAGCTCCAAAAAAATGACATAATAATGAGTAAGTACCAACAACGACTAATAAATCATGAAGCATTGCAAGTACGGCTGAAAAAGCAAAATTAAAACCTTTGAAAGCAAAACTCATGTAAATCAAAATTCCTATGATTGCCAAAATAGATGCAATTAAAGTTTTATTGATTGCTTCTTTTCCAAGTATTGGACCAACTGTTTCCGAACGCAAAACCGTAATTTTAATTTTTAGTTTTGTTTCCAAATCTTTTTTTAATAAAGATTCTTTATTCTGATCTGATACTTTTGTCCTTAATAAAATATTTTTTTCTTGCAGTTTAAAGTTTACTACTGATATTTTGTTTAAATCCAAAACTTTTTGTATTTTGCTTTTTTCAACTACTTTGTTCATTTGAAATTCAAAATTACTTCCTCCGGTAAAATCAATCGAGTATCGAAAACCCCATTTGGCAATAGAAAATAAGCCAGCACCAATGACGACTAAGGAAATTAAAAAATACAACCAGCGGTATTTTAGAAAATTTATCATATTCTTATTAAATAACAGGTTAACGGGTTTTATAAAATAAATTAATTAACCGTTTTGTTATCACCACTCCCGTAAACAAACTCGTTCCGACTCCAATTGCCAATGTTAGCGCAAATCCTCTCACCATTCCAAATTGGGGCAAAAATTCCCAGTTCAATGGATTAAATAATATAAACGCCACTGTTAATGTTGTTATATTAGCATCCTTAATCGCATCAATTGCCCGGCCAAAACCTAAGCGAACGGCAATATCAAAATTTTTACCTGCTCGAAGCTCTTCTTTAATTCTTTCAAAAATCAAAATATTTGAATCGACCGCCATCCCGATTGATAAAATAAATCCAGCTATCCCCGGCAGAGTCAAAACTAAAGGAATTGCTTTAAATATAAACAAAGAAATTAATCCATAGATTAATAAGGCTAGAGAGGCAATAAAACCTAACCGGCCATAATAAATAATCATAAAAATCAAAACCATAATTAAACCAATCGTTCCCGCATAAACGCTTTTTCTTACTTCTGTTTCCCCTAAACTAGGACCGATATTTTTTTGCTCAACTAATTTAATCGGTAAGGGTAGAGCTCCTGAATTAATGGCAATCGTTAATTTTTTTACTTCGTCCGACGTAAAGTTTCCGGTAATACGAGCACTGCCATCTGGTATTTCATTTGATACTGTTGGTGTCGTTAAAGGAATATTATCTAAGAATATTCCAACCGATTTCCCAATGTTCCTTTTTGTAATTGCCGCAAATAGATCAGTTCCTTTTTTATTAAATTTTAATCCTACTTCAGGTTTCCCTGTTTGATTATCAAACTCAACTGTAGATTTAAGAATATGAATTCCAGATAGTCCTGTGTCCTTGGTTAGTTGTAAAAAAATCGGAGTATTTGTGGCGATTTTTCCATCAGGCAACTCTCTAAATGTTAGTTGGGCTGTTTGACCAATCAGTTTTATCGCTTCTTCGTAATTATTTATTCCAGGCAAATCAACGCTCAATCGATATTTATCCCCGGTTTTAACTGTCTGTATTTGAGGTTCTGTCACTCCAAAAAAATTAATTCTTCTCTCAATTACATCCCGGGCTGAATTTAATGCGTCATTTAAATCTTCTTTTTTAACTTTTGAAATATCTGCTTCAAAAATCAAGCTGCTCCCGCCTTTCAAATCTAATCCTAATTTTGTCGTAAAATCTTTTTTAACATTGAGTCCAAAAATACTAAAATTCATTTGACTTGGTATCTTGTATTTAGTTTTAATGTTTTCTGGAAGATCAACCCAAATCAAGCCCAAAAAAACAAGCGCAATAATGATCGATTTGAATATTTTCATTTTAATAGTTCTTCTTCGACACCAACCAACATAATTTTAGGTTGTTTTAAAAATCTCCAAATAAAGGGATCGTTATTTTTTTTCCTAAAAATGAATTCACTTTCAGTCATGGTTGAATAATTTATCGGACGTCCAAACTCTTTTTCAACTTCGCGAATAATTGATTCAATCTCAACTACTACTATTATTCCCACTAGGAGCAAATAAATCTCATCATCCTTTATTATTAAGTTTTTTGGGAATTTTGTCGAAACGGCTACAAACTTTATCTTTCCAATCTTTGATAAATTACTGTGGATCGACGACGCCAGCTTATTAGTTTTTGCAAAAATTCTTAAAAATTCATCATACAATTGATAGTTTTTATTCAAAGAAAAATAAACTTTATTGAGGCGGCGCTCCCGTAATAATAATTTTTCTTCCGTTAAAATATCAAGTTCGCGCTTAACAGCGTTAACCTCTTCATTAATCTCACGTACAACCCGGCGCAGATAAAAATTTTCACTCGGTCGATGAAAAAATAATTCAAGAACCTTCCGCCTCGCTTTTGATGGGATTATATGTTGTAACATAAAAAATTTCTAATTACTAATTTCTAATTGACCTAAAAAATATCCAAGCTCCAATTTTTGGCATTTAGTCATTGGTCATTAATTAAAAATTAGATCAATTAGGTTAATTAGTTCAATTTAATAGTTAACCTTGTTCCCAATTGGCAACATTTCAATAAACACCTGTCCTCTAACCATAGATATTTCTTTATCACTGTTATCAAAAAATTTTATGTTGTCTTCCTCAGTTTCCTTGCCCCAAGCTCCCCTAACTACCTGCCCGTTTTTAAAAAATAGCATTTCCCCGCTACCAACGTTTTTATATAGCAAATGTCCACCCTCATAACCGTCATTCGCCGGCGATTCTTTAGCAAACATTACCACAATATTTTTTGCTTCCAGTTGTTTTCCGGTATTTTTATCGAGATGAGGAAGGCCTCCATTTGTTCTTTTATAGCTGTTAGTTGTACTGTTATAATTCCAAACAACATTGAAATCACTTGCTAAACTATCCCAAAAACCAAAATCGATTTTTACCACTTTCCCCGGATCGGAAGTCTTTACGTCATCTTCAAATTTCCAAGGCTCAAAACCTTTATCCCATCTTACCCCCTGATCATCAACATTGGTTAATTCTCTTTTATCCTTTGCATATTGCCAAAGTTTTTTTGTTGAAGTATAGACTGTATGCTCAGTTGCTACATTTTTTAATCTCTCATAATCACGCCAAAAATGTGGAAACGGAACTGAAAATTGATTCAAATCGTTATAAGATGACCAACCTAATTCGTTAATATAGCCCAAAGCATCTGCCGGTCCGTCGGTATTGGCTCCGCCTACGTGAGCATAGAGAGGATTCTGACCATAACCTTCAAGAAATTTTAAAAAATACATGCGAGCTGAACGAACTGGGCCAATATATGACGCATTTTTACAATAAAATATTGCTAAAAATCTGGTAATTCCTCCTTCAGAAACGGCTTCATAAACGATATCCGCCGATGATAGACCTGATTGCGGTCGGGCTTCTTTATGATTTTCAATCATTATTCCCAAAGGTCGTTGTCCTTCCCAAATTGTTTTTTCAGTCTTAGATAACATTTCGCCATTTAAAGGACATTCTTCTGTCTTTGGTTCTGCATTGATGGCTGTTTCCGTGGTACTGTTTTCTGATATAGGGGCTTTATAAGTAATTGGTGACAAAAATGAGAGACCTTTTTCTTCTGAAAAAAAAGAATAAGTTGTTATTCCTGAAAGAATAAATAATATAAATACAACCACAAACGCGATTTTTTTGTTAATCATAAAAAATTTGGGAAATTTTAATTGCTTTTCTCAATTGCTTGTCTTTCTTCCTCTGATAATTCAAATTCTTCGCTTTTACCGTTTTTAACTTTTTTACTGTAAACTCTTAAACCTTCACGGGTGTGTATAAAATTAATAACTATACCACTATTTTCATAATTTAAAAAAGTGATGACAAAACTTTTTTCTCCGCCCAATCTTTCAAAAGGATTAAATCGGACTAGACCAACCTTCTGAATGTGAAGAGTTGAAACTTTTATCTCTTCACGTAATTCTTTTTTGACTATCTCAAGATCTTCTTTTGTTTTTTTATCAATCATTAACAACTCATCTAAAATTTCATCTATCTTATGTTTTCTGGTACTCGAGATTAAATTGTTATAGTGCGCTTTCGTTTTTAAAATTAATCTGGTTAAAATACCTAACCAAATAATAATTATAACTGCCACCAAATAAATAATCATCAAATACATTCTATAGT
>PCTC01000048.1 GCA_002786595.1 Candidatus Roizmanbacteria bacterium CG22_combo_CG10-13_8_21_14_all_34_12
AGAATAGAATTTATCATCAATCGTAGTCTTTTCTCCCTGGTAGACTTTATATGTAAAGAAAGCTTTAGCGCCTCCGGCGGGAAAATCAACCTGTTTAGTTACTCCTTTTTTAAGGGTTGGATCATTCTGATATTTGGGCGGCAATGCCGGAACAACATCATAGACGGTTGCTTTAGAAATCTCGACCCGACGGCTATCTTTTTTTCCATAAAGTTTAAAATATAAAAGGTTTTTTTCTGTATCAACTTCCGTTTCGATCAAAATGTAACCTTGAGTATCATTTTTTATTTTCAGATCAACCAACGGTCCGTAGACGGTCGCATCAAAGCCTGGTTGAGAATCATTTTCGTAGTAGCCAACCCGATAGGCATGAGCATTACGCTCTAAGATTGGCAGTCCGGCGTTTAAAGCGGCCCGGAAAAGAGTTGTTGATACTTGGCAGACGCCGCCTCCATCGCCAAGAACAGTCTTACCCTCTTTAATTACATAGGCCGGCTGGTATCCAGTAAGGGAGGAGATATCACCGACCGCATCATTAAAGGAAAGCACTTTTCCCTTAGGAATTAAAACACCGTTAAACTTTGAAGCAGCCAAGGTAAGATTATGAACTCTCTGGGGAATTGAATGAGTATAGTCAGATTTGCCCTCAGCGATAAACTCTTCTATTCCATATTCGTTAATATCCGATAATTTTATTTCCGGTTTAATAACTTCGGAATTTAAAACAACTTTTTTATTTGAAACTTCTGTTTTAAAGCTCATGACGATTTTATCGAAATCCGGTAAAAATTGATTAGATTTGATCTTTAAGCCATCGGATTCTTTTCTAAATTCAACCACTTTCTCCCTTTCAAATTTAAACAGGGCATTTTTGGCCGGTAAATTGTATTTATCTTCGGACAAAGCCAGAAAATCTTTAAGTTCGGTATTGTCATATTCAATTTGGCTTTCAAAATCAAACCTTTTTAAATTAAAAATAGATAAGAATTTTTGAAAATATTTAGAAGGCAAATTAGTTGAACGTCCAATCAGATAGGCTCTTTCTGCAGTCGTTTTTCCGTCATATTTTATCCCTAGAGTTTGAGCCGAATAAGTGGCTACCGGTTCATTTGTATAAAAAACAGTCACGGTAGTATTTTTTAATTCAGAAGATTTTTTTTTGTAAAAGTCAACGATCTCATCTTTACTTTTTAACCCGAAATTTTGGTTATCAAGGTAGACATTGGGGTAGATTTTATTTCCAATATTTTTTTCCTGTTTTAAAAAAATAAAAGCAGTTGACCACAAAGCTATTAAAGCAAAAACAACCATTAAAACTAATAAAAAATTACCTCTATAGTGCTTATTTTTTGATATCATGATAGTATGGATGATGATAAAATAATTACGGAAGAAAATCAACGCCAAGAAGAGCTAGTGGTTGAAGAAGCTCCTCAAGACATGAATTTTGATCTACCGCCACCTGTTTATCAGGAGAACAATAACCAATATATGTTTATTGTTGGAGGGGCAATATTATTCTTGATCCTATTATTTGTTATTATCAGAGCTATTTTTTTTGGAAAGCCAAATAGTAGCAAACCAGTCAGTTTGATTTATTGGGGTTTATGGGAAGATAAAGAGGTGATAGAACCATTAATAGCGGCTTATCAGCAAAAAAACCCGAACATAAAAATAACTTACCAAAAAATGCAACCTCAAAGTTATCGGGAAAAATTAGTCAGCCGGAGTAAAAGCGAAGGTACAGGTCAGGGTGCAATTGAAAAACCGGATATTTTTAGATTCCATAATACTTGGTTACCGGAAATAAAAGACATTGTTTCTCCGCTTCCCGTAACGGTTATGGGAGCGCAAGAGTTTGATAAAACTTTTTATCCTATTCATAAAAAAGATCTTAAAGTTGGAAATTATTATTATGGTTTACCGCTTGAGGTTGATAGTTTAGTCTTGGTTTATAATCAAGGACTTTTTAAAAAGGCAGGCATTAACACGGTTCCATCAACCTGGGATGATATTACTCAGATCGTTCCTAAATTAACAGTAAAAGACATATCCGGTAATCTGATTACGTCTGGAATTGCCTTAGGAACTGCCGGAAATGTTGATCATTTTTCCGATATTTTTGGATTACTTTTATTACAAAATGGAGGATCATTAAACAAACTAAATCAAGAAGAAGCGGCTGGAGCTTTAGAAATTTATCGAAAGTTCAGTGAGCCACCGCAGGGATATTGGAATGAGGAGATGACTAGTTCAACAACCGCTTTTATTCAAGAAAAAGTGGCCATGATTATTGTTCCGTCATGGGAGATTCTTTCTATTAAATCCGCAAATCCTGACATAGATATCAAAGTGGTTCCCGTCCCGGTAGTCCCAGGGACGCCTTTAATATCAGTTGCCTCTTATTGGGTTGAAGGAGTATCGAGATTCAGTAATAATCAATTAGAATCGTGGAAGTTTTTGAAATTTTTGACTGAGAAAGAAAATATGACCAAACTCTATGAAATAGAAAGTAAAATCAGACCCTTTGGCGAACCTTATTCAAGAATTGACTTAGCCCCACTTTTGATTCAAGATCCCTATCTTGGAGCAGTCATGAAACAGGCTAACAATCTTGTTTCATTGCCGTTAATCTCCAAAACGATGGATAATGGTTTAAATGATGAGATAATAAAATATATGGAAAATGCCATTAATAGTACAATTTTAGGGGTATCGTATAAAGAGGCGCTAGCAACGGCTAAATCTGGAATAGATCAGGTTTTTACAAAATATAACATCACCAATTAAAAGCTTGATACCGTATTTTTTCTTATGAATATACCTTTTTTTTCGAATAAAAAACAAAAAGAATTTTACCTTGGAATATTTTTAAAAGAAAGTCAGGGGATTGTAATGATCTTTTTAAAAGAAAATGGCCGGTTAGAGTTAGTTGATCGGGAAAAATTTACTTATACCAACGGTTGGGAAAATTTGACCAACGATGTTGACGAGGCCCTATATAAATTAGAAAAAAATCTTGATTTGGAAATAAAAAAAACAATTATATTTGTTTATTCTCATCTTGTTGATGAAAAAATAGGCGATATCAAGCAGGTATACTTACAAAAAATCAAACAACTGATCAAAGCTTTGGACCTACGGCCCATGGGCTATATCGAATGCTTCGAAGCGATTAGTTTTTATCTACAAAAAGAAGATAAGGGCTCTTTAACCGCAATATTAATAGAAATTGATAAAACCCAGGTTGGAATATTTACTTATATAGGTGGAAAAATTGAGTCAAAAAAAATCCTAGGCAGGACAGATAATATTATTGCCGATCTGACGGAAGGGTTTGAGGAAATTAAAAAAAAGTCACATATTTTGCCGGCCCGTATTATTCTTTATGACTCCGGAAATCTTGATGATACGGCTACAAAAATATTAAGCCATCGCTGGAGCGGAGATTTTTTTATACAAATTCCTAAAGTGGATATATTATCAGAAGATGAGGTGACCAATGGTTTGATGAATATTTTTGGCGAACAAATAAAAGATGAAGAAGTTCAGCCGATGGATAAAGAGGAAAATTTCGGTTTTATGATTAATGAAGATATTGGAGAAAAAGTATTAGATCAGGATATTCGTATTTTACCAAAAACAAATTGGGTAAGTAAATTTAAAGAAATTAGAAGTAATTTTAAGGTTAATTTTTCAGGAAAAATATTTATAATTATTGGTATTTTAATAATTGCTTTAGGGTTATTTGCTAATGAATATTTTTTTCATCGGGCCGAATTAACAATTTATTTACCGACACAAGATTTACAAAAAAACGTTAAATTAGAATTAGACTACCGGACTTCCAGTTCTTCCGCAAATTTTTCTGAAACAACTAATACGTCGGGTAAACAAGAAGTTGGAAATAAGGCACGGGGACAGGTGACGATTTACAACAGCAACCTGTCTTCAGCGGAAACTCTCAGTAAAGGGGCATTGATTGTTTCTCCAAATAATTTAAAGTATGCCTTAGAAAGTGAAGTTAATGTTGCTTCTGCAACTGGAGACGCATCTTCTTCTCAACCTTCAACATCTAAGGTATCAGTAATTGCTGCAGAAATAGGAGAAGCATATAATCTGGCAGCCAGTACAAAATTTACAATCGATGGAAAATCAAAGAATTTATTAGCTAAAAATGATTCGGCTCTAACAGGCGGCAGTAAAAAACAAATTCAAACGGTTTCTAAAAAAGATCGAGAAGATTTGAAAACAGTCATTATAAATAAGGCAAAAAAAGAAATTCCCTCAATAAAAGTGCTGCCAAATGAAGCAATTGCCTCTTCATTATCAGAGGTTGACTTTAATAAAATAAATTTTTCGAAAGAAGTTGGTGAAGAAAGTAGTAAATTAACTCTTCAAGCAACCGTCGATACAACTCAATATTTATATAACAAAAATTTATTTATTGATAAAGTTCTGGTTTTACTTAATCCCGAAGTTAAAAATGATTACAAACTCGAAAAAGAAAATATTTCTTATGCTATAAATAAAATTATTAAAGAAGATAATTTTTTGACTGTTGACGCAAAAATTAAAGCAAAAGCGGTGATTAAAATATCTTCAGAAGAAATCAAAAAAAGTCTTCTTGGGAAAAACGAATCAAAAATTAAGGAGATTTTAAAAAGTCAATATAAAATTGATGGTTATAACCTGAATATAAATGAACCTTTACCAGTCTTCAAAAATTATTTACCTTTTTTCTTAAAAAATATTATTTTGAAAAATTCCAGTTTATAAGTATGGCGCTCCACATTTATCTTAAAAAAAAACAATATTCTGCCAAAAAAAAAACGGTTAACTTTCTTTCTTATATTTTTTTAGTTGTTGGTGCGATGCTTTTATTTTGGTCATTCTATCCTATTTTGGCGTCGGAAATTTATTCTCAATTATTTATTGAAAATAATATAAATACACCATTGTCAAAGCAGGCGGAAACGTCGGCTTTAAGTCAATCAAATTCGATTTTAGGAGACTCTAATATTTTTTCTAATAATTTGAGAGATTACACTCAAGCGAGTACTTGGTTTCCCGCCGCGCCACAACTTAATCAACCATCCAAGATAACCATGGAAGAATATTATCTCTCAATTCCAAAATTAAATATCAAAAAAGCGCGTGTAGTGGTTGGAGGTGACGATTTAAAAAAAAGCTTAATTCATTATCTACCTAAATCACTACCGGGCGAGTATGGTAATGTGGCAATTTTTGGTCATTCGACTTTACCGCAACTTTATGATCCTAAAGATTATAAAACAATTTTTACACGTCTTTCTGCGCTGGAAAAAGGAGATTTAATTTACATTAATATTGGTGAATTTGAATATAGATATGAAGTAACCGGTAGTATTATTGTTTTGCCAAGTAATATTTCTGTTTTAGAACAAAAAAAAGATGCTGCATATTTGACTCTAATTACCTGTACACCCCTAGGCACTTATTTAAAAAGGTTGGTTGTAAGTGCCAAACTCGTGTCTTTATAGGCCGTATTTACGATTGAATAAACCTATAATATATGGTAAAATTGGCCTCATGAAATTTATATTCAAGCAACTATATCACTTAGTTAATTTCTTTATTTTTATTGGTGAAATTGCCCAAAAAATAGTTTTATCCTCGATATTATTTATTGGCAATTTGCTAAGAAAATTTTTTCTAGAAGTTTATTATCACCTGATAACTAAGATTAAGTTAAAGCCGGTTAAACTGCCAAAAGTAAAGGGGCCGGGAGAAAAAATTAAATACTTTTTGCTTGGCTGCTTCATTACTTTAATTATTGTTTCTATTTTTCAATCATATTTTTTTATAAAAGAATTACCGTCCCCTTATAATATCGGAAAAGTAAACTATCCTTTATCCACCCATATTTATGATCGCAACAATACTTTACTTTATGAAATCTATCGCGAGCAAAATAGAACTCCAGTTACTTTAAAAGAGTTACCTGTATTTATAGCCCAAGCAACGATCTCAATAGAAGACAAAGATTTTTACCAACATCAAGGAGTAGCGGTTTTTTCAGGAATGATAAGAGCGGTTAAAGAAATGGCTATTAATAGAAATTTACAAGGTGGTTCAACTATTACTCAGCAACTTGTTAAAACAGCTTTATTAACTCCGGATAGAACAATAATAAGAAAGATTAAAGAAGTAATATTGGCTTTATGGACGGAAAAAATTTATAGTAAAGATCAAATTCTTGAAATGTATTTAAATCAAGTCCCCTATGGTGGGTCTTCTTATGGCATTGAAGAGGCGTCTAAAACATATTTTGGGAAAAATGCCAAAGATTTGACAATTGAAGAAGCGGCATTATTAGCCGGTTTACCACAAGCGCCATCATTATATTCACCATATATTAATCCAGAGGCGGCTCAAATCAGACGAAATGAGGTTTTAACATCAATGAAAAATCAAGGTTATATAAACGAAGAGTCAAGGGTTAAGAGTCAAAAGTCAAAAGTAGAAGTTTTGCCGCCAAAAACTTCTATTCGAGCACCTCACTTTGTCTTTTATACCAAAAATCAGCTGGAAAATTATTATGGTATGAAAACTGTTGAAGAAAGTGGTTTAAAAGTTACAACTACTTTAAATAATAATATTCAGCAAGAAACGGAAAAAATACTTAAAGAAGAATTAGAAAAAATTAATTATTTAAATGTCACAAATGGGGCAATTTTAGTTACGAGACCTTCCACAGGAGAGATTTTAGCGATGGTAGGTTCAGTTGATTATTTTGCTCAACCTTACGGAGCTTTTAATGTAACTACAGCTTTGCGTCAGCCGGGGAGTTCTATCAAGCCGATTATGTATTCCTTAGCTTTACAAAAAGGTTATACCGCAGCATCTATCCTTGATGATTCGCCAATTGTTTTTAATATTGCCGGCTCTGAATCATATCGTCCGGTCAATTACGATAATAAATTTCATGGTAAAGTGCCTTTGCGTTATGCACTGGCTAACTCTTACAATATTCCTGCCGTTAGAACTTTAAATAATCTTGGGGTGAATAATTTTATTGATTTTGCCACAAAAATGGGTATAGGTACTTGGAATGACAAGTCCAGATATGGACTATCTTTGACACTCGGTGGCGGGGAAGTAACAATGGTTGATATGGCCGAAGCTTTCGGAGTTCTTGCAAACCTAGGCTATAGATTACCAATTAATTATTTTCAAAAAATTGAGGATAATGAGGGTAATGTTTTACGTGAAATGACACCATTCAAAATTAAAGAAATAGATCCTGCAATTGCATATATTATCAGTGATATTTTGTCTGATAATTTTGCCAGAACTTTTGCTTTTGGACCCGGTTCAGCTTTAGAAATTCCTGGCTATCGAGTTGCCGTTAAAACTGGTACTACCAATGATAAAAAAGATAACTGGACAATCGGTTACACCCCTGAATTTTTAGTGACCGTTTGGGTAGGTAATAATGATAATTCACCGATGAACCCTTATTTGACTTCTGGCATTACAGGAGCGGCTCCGATCTGGAATCGAGTGATGAGTTACTTATTAAAAAATTATGGGTCCGGCAATAAATGGTACGAAAAACCGGATAATGTTATAGAAAAAAATTGTTATTATGGAAGAAAAGAATATTTTGTGAAGGGGACGGAAAACTCTGCTAAT
>PCTC01000017.1 GCA_002786595.1 Candidatus Roizmanbacteria bacterium CG22_combo_CG10-13_8_21_14_all_34_12
TTTATTATAAATTATAACAATCAAATGAAAAAAATTCTGATAACTGGAGCCTACGGTTTGGTAGGTACTGATTTAGTTTTAGCTCTACGCAAGAAGTACAAGAGTAGTGAAATTGTTACTCTTTCACATAAGACGACCCATAACCAATTTGATGTTATTTCAGAAAAAGGTGATGTCCGCGATAAAGATAAGTTGGAAAAAATAATTAAAAAACACAATATTGGTATAGTCTATCACTTGGCAGGATTACTATCAGTTGCCAGTGAAAAAAATCCCGATCTTGCTTGGGATATTAATCTTGGCAGTCTGAAATCGATTCTTGATCTGGCCGTTAAATATAAGTTTAAACTTTTTTGGCCGAGTTCGATTGCGGCTTTTGGAGCAACAACTCCAAAAATAAATACACCACAAAGAACAGTTCTCGAACCAACCACGATGTACGGAGTTAATAAAGTAGCCGGTGAACTTTTATGTCAATATTACTTTTTGAGATATGGAGTTGATAGTCGCAGTCTCCGCTATCCCGGGTTAATCGGTTATAAAACTCCACCAGGAGATGGGACGACCGAATATTCAGTCCATATTTTTTATGGCGCTATTAAAAATAATAAATATACCTGTTTTTTGAAAAAAGATACCAGATTGCCGATGATGTACATCGACGATGCAATTTATGGAACGATAAAACTCATGGAGGCACCAGCTAAAAAAATCACCGTCCGCACCAGCTATAATTTTGGAGCAATTAATTTTACTCCAATTGAATTAGTCGACGAAATTGAGAAACTATCTCCTAAATTTAAATGCGACTATAAACCGGATCAAAGGCAGAAGATTGCTGATTCCTGGCCAAAATCGATAGACGATTCACAGGCAAGGCGCGACTGGGGATGGAATCATAAATATAATCTTAAAAAAATGACCAAAGTCATGTTGGATCAATTAAAAATTGTATTAAAAAAATAATATGTCACGGAACAATTTTTTTTCAGTATTAAAAAAAGAAGTTGATAGGATTGATCAAGCAAAGACTTCAAAACGTTTTGAAAAAATAATTACTGGCTTTACAAAAGAAAAGTCACCAAAAGCAATCATTGGTAAAGAAAAATATCAAGTTTTTAATTCAAATGATTATCTGGGATTGCGTCATAATCCACTTTTAAAGAAAGCCGAACGTCAAGTTTCAGAAATATTTGGCACGGGTCCAGGAGCTGTCCGATTTATTTCCGGGAGTCTAAAGATTCACCGCGATCTTGAAAAGGCTTTGGCTAAATTTCACAAAAGAGATGATGCCATGGTTTTTTCTTCGTCATTTGCGGCTAACCTGGCGGTTTTATACTGCCTGATCGCCGGACAAAATAAGGATTCGTTAGTCGATAATAATGTTATTGTTATTTCTGACGCTTTAAATCATCGCAGTATCATTGATGGTATAAGGGTTGCCAATCTTCCAAAAGAACAAAGAACAATTTTTAGACATATGGATCCAGCGCATTTAGAGGAAGTTCTCGAGAATAATAAAAAAAACTATAAAAGAGCTCTAGTTGTGACCGATGGAATTTTCAGCATGTTGGGTGAATATCAAAAACTTAAGGAAATTAGAGCAGTCGTTGACAAATATGCTAAAGAGTATGAAAATGGAGTTTTGCTTGTAGTTGATGATGCTCATGGAGTCGGAATCGCCGGAAAAACTGGGCGGGGAGTTGAAGAGATTGAGGACGTCAAAGCCGATGTTTTAATTGGTACATTTGGTAAGGCTTTTGGAGCTGATGGTGGATACGTGGTTGCCAATCAGACAATTATTGATTACTTAAGAGAATCTGCGGCCACCTATATTTATTCAAATTCAGTTCCACCAGGAACGGCTGGAGCGGCTTTAAAAGCTATTGAACTTTTAGATAAATCTGTAGGAAAAAAATTATTAGAAAATTCAAGGGAGAAAGTTATATATTTTAAAAAGCAGATGAAAACGGCAGGTTATCTTTTTGCTGTCGATTCATCTCATCCGATTCAACCTGTCTTAATTGGCGATCCAATTAAAACCAGTGATTTGGTAAAAAAACTTTTCAAAAAAAATATTATTGTCACCAATATCAGTTTTCCGGTCGTACCTAAAGGTCGCGATGAAATCAGAGTACAGATTTCTGCTGTCCATACAAAAGGCGATATTGACCAACTGGTAAAAGCTTTTGCGGAAGAAAAAAATATTAATAGTTTATAATTAAATAAATATGGAAAAAAATAATTTAGATTCACTAAGACATTCGTGTGCACATTTACTCGCAAAGTCCGTTCTTGAAATTTGGCCAGGAAGCCATAATGCCATAGGACCTGCGATCGAAAACGGGTTTTACCAGGACTTTGATATGGGTGAAGTAAAACTTACAGAAGATAGTTTATCGAGGATAGAACAAAAAATGAGAGAAATTGTAAAAACCTGGAAAAATTTTGAGATTAAGGAAGTTTCACTGGATGAAGCAAAGAAGTTATTTAAACATAATCCTTATAAGGTTGAATTGGCCGAAGAATTTGCAGGAGAAGGAAAAAAACTAACAACCAATAACCCGGGTAATTTCCTGGATTTATGTAAAATGGGCCATGTTGACAATCCAAAAGAAAATCTAAAACACTTTAAACTATTATCAATTGCCGGAGCATATTGGCGGGGGAACGAGAAAAATAAGATGTTAACAAGGATTTATGGAATAGTTTTTCCATCTAAAGAAGAACTTGATAAATATCTTTGGCAACAGGAAGAAGGGAAAAAGCGCGATCATAAAAAACTAGGAAAAGCCTTAGGCTTATATTTAATCGATGAGAAAGTTGGTCAGGGATTGATAATTTGGAAGCCGAACGGGGCAATCATCCGTCGTCAGATGGAAGAGTTTATCATGAAAGAACAGTTGAAACGAAGATATAAAATTGTTTATTCACCCCATATTGGAAAAAAACAGCTTTGGGTTACATCTGGTCACTGGGATTTGTACCGTGACAAAATGTATTCACCGATGAAAATCGATGATGTTGAATATATGGTCAAACCAATGAATTGTCCGATGCACATGATGGTCTATCAATCGGATCCTCATTCATATCGTGATCTGCCACTCCGAATTTCTGAAAACGCCTCCGTTTACCGGTATGAACAAGCGGGGGAACTTTCAGGTATGGCTAGAGGTCGTCATTTTACTCAAGATGACTCCCACATTTTTTGTACAGAAGAACAGGTCACATCTGAATTTATCAATGTCATGGATTATGCGTTTTATTTTCTAAAAGCATTTGGTATTAAAGATTACTACATGCAGCTTTCAGTCCGCGATCTTGAAAAAAAAGATAAATATCTAGGTTCGGACGAAGTTTGGGAAAATGCGGAAAATAAAATTAAAGAGGCCGTCAAAACAAAGAAAGTTCCATTCAAAATTAAAGAAGGCGAGGCAGCTTTTTATGGACCAAAGCTCGATTTCATGATTAAAGATGCTCTTGGCCGTGAATGGCAGTGCGGAACAATTCAAATTGATTTTTCACTTCCTGAAAGATTTAAACTTGAATATATAGATGAGAAGGGAAAAATCAAAAGACCGGTTGTTATACATCGGGCGATAGCCGGATCTCTTGAACGTTTCTTTGCAATTTTGGTCGAACATTATGCCGGAGCATTTCCTTTATGGCTTTCACCAGTTCAAGTGGCCATCCTACCAATTTCAGAAAAATTCTTGGAACCGGCTCAAAAAGTGAAAGATGAGCTTGAAAAAAATAACATTCGAGTTGAATTAAATGCTGACAACAAATCACTTGGGGGAAAGATCCGTCAATCAACCTTGCAAAAAGTACCTTTTATGATTATAATTGGAGAGAAGGAAGTTCAAAGATCAAAAATCAAGGATCAAAAAGAAGAAGAATTATTTATAACAATAAGAACGAGAGAAGGAAAGGATCTTGGAATGATGGAAGTTAAAAAGTTTATAGATCAAATAAAATCTCAAATTGAGAATTTTTCATAAAAGAAGGTTTACACCAAGAAAGTTTTATTTTATAAACTTCAGAATCGAGGCTCCTGAATTAAGGGTGCTTGATGAAAAAGGTGAACAGATAGCAGTGATGAGTAAGCAAGAGGCTCTTAATAAGGCCCAAGAATTAGGTGGGGATTTGGTGTTGATAGCACCAAAGGCGGTACCACCAGTAGCAAAAATAATTGATTTCAAAAAGTTTTTGTATCAGGAAGAAAAAAAAGAAAAAGATGCCAGAAAAGGAGTAAAAAAAGGAGTCGTCAAAGATATTAATTTAGGATTGTTTATAGGGCAAGCAGATTTGGAGAGGATGGAAAGACGATCGAAAGAATTCTTGTCTGAAGGACACCAGGTAAGAATAAATTTATTACTCCGAGGGAGAGAAAACGCTAAAAGGGATATGGCCTTTGCTTTAGTTAACAAATTTATTGTTAGTTTAGGCGAGGTTAATATTTCCAAACCGCCAAAATTAGAGGGAAAGATTGTGAGGGCAGTTGTAGCGAAAAAAAAGTGAATACAGACGGTAGATGATAGATAATAGATGATAGTTGTTGAAGTTAGATGATAGAAGATAGAAACAATAATCTACCTTCAAGCCTCTATTTTCTAATACTATTCTCTATATTCAATCATCTATCGTCGGTATTAGAATTTTAATTTAAATATGGCAAAAAATAAACCAAAAACAAGAAAGTCTGCCGCAAAAAGATTTAAAGTTAGTCCTAAGGGTAAAGTCTTGAATCGGGGACAAGGTTTTCGACATTTAAGGGGTAAAAAAAATAAAAGCTGGTTGAGACGCAAAAAGAAAACGTTAGAAGTGGTCGGGAGAATGAAAAGAAAAGTATTAATGATGTTAGGCAAGAAGTAGAAAATAGTTGTTCGAAAATAGTGAATAGTAATAGAAATTAGAGAATAGAAATTTGAAATTCAAGTTTTTAGTTTCGTTTTTCAATTACTAATTTCGAATCACTAACAACTAATTTCTAAATAACTATGGTACGTATAAAAGGTGGAGTCAGAACTCGAGCAAAACATAAAAAGGTCTTGAAGATGGCCAAAGGTTTTTGGATGACCAGGCACAAGCAATTTAAAAAGGCCAAAGAAGCCGTCCTTCATGCCGGAGAGTATGCTTTTGCCGGGCGCAAACACAAAAAAAGAGATTTCCGTCAATTGTGGATCATGAGAATGAACGCGGCCTTGAGAGAATTAGGTATGAAATATAGTATTTTTATCAATAAACTTAAAATTAATAAGATTGAGCTTGATAGAAAAATCCTCTCCCAACTGGCTGTAGAACATCCATCCGTCTTCAAAAAAATCGTAGAAAAGGTGAAATAAGATTGTCATTTAATTCTTCATAATCTATAATTCTTCTTATGGTTGATGTTGGACAAATAACAAAACTAGCAGAAAAAGAGATTAAACGATCAGTTAGTCTTGATGTTTTAAGTAAATTGGAGATTAAATATTTAGGCCGGAATGGTGAAATAAATAAATTGCTTTCTGCAATCAAAAATATCCCTGATGAACAAAAAAAAACCTACGGGCAAAGAGTCAATAAACTAAAAGCTTCGATGTATCGATACATCGAAACAAGGAAAAAAGAATTGCAAAATAAAAAATCTGGGGTTTTTTTTGATAAAACTTTACCTGGGAAAACCTATCCAAAAGGTAGTTTGCATATAGTTTCGTTTGCAATTGAAGAAATTACCAAAGTATTTGAAAAAATTGGGTTTATCCGCGTTTCATATCCCGAAGTCGACTGGGAATATGGCGCTTTTGAATCGCTAAATATGCCCGTTAATCACCCGGCACGGGATGACGTTGAAACGTCCTTCATTGACATGCCCGCTCATCCAAAATTAGGAAAAATGGTCTTAACTCCTCACACTTCAAATGGTCAAAATCGGGAGATGAAAAGAGTCGGAAAACCACCAATAAGAATGATCAATATTTCCAAATGCTATCGGCCAAACTGGGACGCCACCCACACCCCGATGTTTCATCAATTTGAAGGCTTATGTGTTGATAAAGATATTAGCATCGTCAATCTTAAAGGAACTCTTGATTATTTTGCGGAAAAATATTTTGGTGTTGGAACAAAAACCCGGCTTCGACCTCATCATTTTCAATTTACCGAACCTTCATTTGAGGTTGATATTTCATGTAACAATTGCGGTGGCACAGGGATTATTAAAGCCAATCGTTGTAAAGTATGTAAATCCGGCTGGTTAGAGTTAGGAGGAACTGGGATGGTTCACCCCAATGTCCTGCGGGAAGGTGGAATTGATCCTTCGGCAAGCTCAGGATGGGCATTTGGATTTGGAATAGAGCGGGTAATTATGATGAAATATGGATTAGATGATATTAGAAATTATTACAGCGGGGACATACGATTCCTGGAACAATTTTAAAATGAATATCAAAATAACTCACAAGTGGCTTCTCGACTATTTAGACACTGACGCGACTCCTGATCAAGTTCGCGAGTATCTTTCTTTGTGTGGTCCATCGATTGAAAGTGTGGAAAAAATTGGAAGTGACTACGTTTTTGATATTGAAGTGATTTCAAATAGGATTGATTATGCATCAGTTCTCGGTATTGCCCAAGAAGCCGTTGCAATCCTCCCGATGTTTGGAAAGAAGGCAAAATTTAAGGAAAATCCGTTAGAGAAATATAATTTTAAAAAATATTATCTTACCCACGATCGTGATATAGATAATAAAAAACTTAATATTGAGATTAAAAATAAATTTCTGTGCCCACGTTTTACTGCCGTTATTATTGATAACGTAAAAATTGGGACATCACCGAAATTTATTACGGAAAGATTAATTGCTTGCGGTATTAAATCAATAAACAACGTCGTCGACATATCAAATTATCTGATGTTAGCATTCGGTCAACCTGTCCATGTATTTGATTATGACCAAATAAAAGGAGAGACGATGATTATGAGAGAATCTAAAAAAGGTGAAAAAATTGTTACTTTGGATGAAAAAGAAGTTACATTACCGGGTGGAGATATTGTTATGGAAGATGGATCCGGACGATTAATCGATCTTTGTGGAATAATGGGGGGCTTGAATTCGGCAATCACTGAAAAGACAAAAAGCGTTGTGCTTTTTGTCCAGACTTATGACAAAGTCCAAATCAGAAAAACAACCATGTCTACCGGTGTTAGAACCGTTGCCTCGACTTTTTTTGAAAAGGGACTTGATCCAGAAAGGGTTGAGCCGACTTTAGTTTTCGGTGTTGAACTTTTGGAAAAATATGCAGGAGGAAAAGTCGCATCGAAAATTTACGATATTTATCCTAAACCAAGTAAAGAAAAGCTATTAATGATGAGTTACAGGTTATTTGATAAAAAAATCGGCGTTGAAATACCAAGAAAAAAAATTAATGAAATCTTGATAAATTTAGGGTTTACCGTTGGGGAGGACTCAAAACAGGGTCTGACCCTCGTCGAGGGTCAGACCCTACATATAACCGTTCCATCATTCCGAACTAACGATATCAATATCCCCGAGGATATAATTGAAGAGGTTGCCCGTGTTTATGGATATCAAAATATTCCCTCGGTCTTGCAGCCAATTGTTTATGTTGATCAGCCAAAAGAGATGGAAGACATATTTGTTTTCCAAAATCGCATTAAAATATTTTTA
>PCTC01000027.1:0-7081 GCA_002786595.1 Candidatus Roizmanbacteria bacterium CG22_combo_CG10-13_8_21_14_all_34_12
CCCCGTCATGTGTACTGGGGTTTTTGTTGTTAACAAAATATTATTTCCATCTACTCGATGAACAAAACTATTAAATCAAATATTTTACCCCACAAAAGTTTGTTCCTCGGAAAAAAAGACGAACTTCTTGAAAATTTTAATTTAATCGAAGTCCAAAAAAATTCTTGGGCAGAATTTACTGATGTCCGCTTAAAAGAAATTTTTAATGAATTCTTCCCAATCGATGATTATACGAAAAAAAAGTTTACTATTTACTTTGAAGACCTTTATTTTGGTGAACCACGATATGATATTGATCTTTGCTACAAAAAAAAATTAACCTATGACGCTCCTGTTTATTTGAAGTTAAGACTAGTTAATAAAAAAACCAATAGCGAAAAAAAACAAGACATTTATTTCTTCAATCTTCCAAAAATGACTGACCGGGGTACTTTTATTGTCAATGGTATTGAAAGAGCTATTATTAATCAGATCGTTCGCTCCCCTGGAGTTTATTTTACTGCTGAAATTGATAAAACAACCGGTTTGACTCTTTACAACGCAGAAATACGACCGTACATTGGAGCATGGCTTGATATGACAATCAATAAAAATGGCTTAATTGAAATGAAGATTAATAAAAAAAGAAAATTTTTATCAACAGTTTTTCTTAAAGTATTTGAAAATGATAGTGAGAGCGATATTATTAACTACTTTAATGATATTGATAGAAGTTTGGTTGAAAAATATCTTATCCCGACTCTTAAAAAAGACCAAACAAAAAATAAAGATGAAGCTGTACTCGAAATATATCGAAAAATCAGGCCGGGTGAACCATTAATTTTGGAAAATGCTTATGAAACTATCAACAATCTTCTCTTTAATCAAAAAAGATACTCTTTAGCTGATGTTGGACGATATAAAATTAATAAAAAACTTGGGTTAAATCTTGAAATAAAAAAAGAAAATCGATTACTCACTAAAGAAGATATTATTGCCTCTATTAAATATCTTCTTAGATTAACTCAAAACAAAGGTGAGTTTGACGATATTGATCATTTAGGCAATCGTCGACTCCGAACCGTTGGAGAATTAATCAGTTTATATGGAATCAGAGTCGGAATGGTTCGGGTAGAACGAGAAATAAAAGAAAGAATGAGTTTAATTTCCGGTGAAGAATTAAATGTCTTACCAAGCCAAGTAGTTAATTCAAAACCATTGATCGTTGCCATTAATTCCTTTTACAGAACTAGTCAACTATCAACTATCGTCGATCAAACCAATCCATTGTCAGAACTTGATAATTTAAGAAGAATTACGGTCGGCGGACCTGGAGGAATTGAAAAAGAAAGAGCTTCCTTCTCAATCCGAGACATTTCTTCATCTCAATACGGAAGAATTTGTCCAATTAGAAGTCCGGAGGGTCCCAATATTGGTGTCGTCATTTATATGGCCCTTTATTCTAAAGTAAACAAATATGGTTTTTTGGAAACTCCTTACAAAAAATTAGTTAAAGAAAAAGGTGAAAGTAAATTAAAAGTAAAAATATCAGATGAAATCGTTTATTTACAAGCAGATGATGAAGAAAAATATTACATTACCTCAGGAGACGTTAATACGGACGAGAAAGGTTATTTGACCGATCAGATGGTCACGGCACGTCATGAAGGTGATTTGATTGAAGTATCTGTTGAAAAGGTTGATTTAATAGATGTTTCTCCTCGTCAAGTACTGGGTGCATCGGCGTCTCTTATTCCATTCTTGCAAAATGATGATGCTTCCCGCGCTCTAATGGGTTCTCACATGCAATGCCAAGCCGTGCCTCTTATAAATCCTGAGGCACCAATCGTCGGTACTGGACTAGAAGAAAAAGTCAGTATTGCCCTAGGGAGAACCATAAAAGCGTCGGAGGACGGCGTTGTAAAATATGTTGACGGACAGAAAATAGTTTACAAAGGAAAAAGCGGTAAAACTTATGAATATAAATTAGAAAGATTTACTCGCACCAATAAAAATGTTTCTTTTGATCAAAGACCAAAAGTTAGCCAAGATCAAAAAGTAAAAAAAGGTGAAATAATCATCGATGGTCCTTCGACTGATAAAGGCCGTCTGGCTTTAGGAAAAAACTTGTTGGTTGCATATTCTTCGTTGAACGGATTAGGTTACGAAGATGGTTTTGTTATTTCTGACAGGTTAGTCAAAGAAGATATTCTTAGTTCAATTACAATGGAAGAGTTTATTGCTGATGTTATCGATACTAAACTTGGGCCGGAAGAACTTACCCGAGATATACCAAATGTTCGTGAAGAAATTCTTCAAAATCTTAATAAGGAGGGTTTGGTGACTATTGGTACTGAAGTAAAAGGTGGAGATGTTTTGGTCGGTAAAGTTGCTCCAAAAGGTGAGAAAGAATTAACCGCAGAAGAAAGATTATTACGAGCAATCTTTGGTGAAAAAGCCAAAGATATTAAAGATACGTCACTACGAATGCCTTATGGCAAAAGAGGTTCCGTTGTTAATATTGAAATTATCAACGGTAAAAAAGATCCTAATGAACTTGAACCAAGTGTTTTGCAAAGGATTATTGTTAATACGGCTCAACTGAGAAAAATTACCGTTGGAGATAAATTAGCCGGTCGCCACGGAAATAAGGGTGTTATTTCAAAAATTCTTCCTGCTTGGGATATGCCTTATCTTGAAGACGGAACCCCAGTTGATGTTATCTTGTCCCCTCTTTCAATTCTTTCCCGTATGAATTTGGGTCAATTATTTGAAAATTTAATGGGAGTAATTGCAAAACATACAAGTACCGATATTTCTATTCCAGTTTTTGAAAAAATTAAAGAAGATTTTATTTCTAACGAACTCCGAAAATCTGGGCTACCAATTGATAACAAAGTAACTTTATTTGACGGACAAACAGGTTTACCATATGAACGAAAGGCACTGGTTGGAACAAGTTATATTATCAAACTAATTCACATGATTGAAGATAAGTTCCATGCTCGATCAGTTGGACCTTATTCTTTAGTTACTCAACAACCATTAGGAGGAAAATCACAATTAGGAGGGCAAAGATTTGGAGAAATGGAAGTTTGGGCACTTGAATCACATCGAGTACCATATACTCTTCAAGAGTTATTAACAATTAAAAGTGACGATGTTCGTGGACGAACTAAAGCTTTTGAATCAATCATTAAAGGTATTGATATTCCACAATCATCTGTTCCAGAATCATTCCATGTCTTAGTCAAAGAATTAAACGCTTTAGGATTGTCAATTGATTACGCTAAATAATTATGGAAGATATAAATACAGTAGATTTTTCCGGACTAAGAATTACTTTTGCCTCTCCTGAAACTATTATTAAATGGTCTCATGGAGAAGTCATTAAACCGGAAACTATCAACTATCGAACCTTTAGAGCCGAAAAAGATGGTCTTTTTGATGAAAGAATTTTTGGACCTACAAAAGACTACGAATGTTATTGTGGAAAATATAAAAGAATGCGCTACAAGGGAATTGTTTGCGATCGTTGTGGTGTTGAAATTACGACTTCCGCAGTTCGAAGAGAGAGAATGGGTCATATCAAATTAGCTTCTCCTATTGCTCATATTTGGTATTTTAAAGGAACGTCATCAACACTAAGTATTATTTTGGACGTCCCTCCACAGGCCTTGGAAAGAGTTATTTATTATGCGCTTTACTTAGTTAAAGAAGTTGATAAAGATAATCAAAAAAAGACATTGAAAACTATTGATGAACTACAAAAAGGCGAGTTAAAAAAAATCGAGGAAGATTTTGTTATAAAAGAAGAGGAAATTAATAAAAACTTTGAAAAACAATATCAACTCCTTGAAAAAAAAATTACCCATAAAGAACAATGGGAAATTGCTAAACAAGAAGTTGAATTTAAAAAAAGAGAGCAGCTAAAGTTGTTATCTAATGAACAAACTGATACAAAAATCAAAAAATCCGCCTATTTTGAAAGGGTGTTTAAAATTGCCCGATCAATAAGACCCTTTGATGTTATTGAAGAGGATGATTATTTGTTTTTTAAAGAAAATAATGTTTCCGATTTTTTAAATGTTGGTATGGGTTCGGAAGTTTTGTATGAAATTCTTTCGAACTTCGACCTTGTCAAACAGTATGCTCGAACTTTAGAACTCTTAAATGAGGCTAAGGGAGATAAAAGAAATAAACTTCTTAAAAAAGCCCGAGTTCTTGAAGCTTTTATCAAAGCAAAAATTGATCCTAAATGGATCGTTCTTACAGTTCTTCCTGTTATCCCTCCGGATCTTCGTCCGGTAGTTCAATTACCTGGAGGAAAATTTGCTACTTCTGATTTAAATGATTTTTATCGACGTGTCATAAATCGAAATAATCGTCTTAAACAGTTGATCGATCTTGGGGCTCCTGAAATTATTTTGAGGAATGAAAAGCGAATGCTTCAAGAGGCGGTTGACTCGCTGATTGATTTACAAAAATCTCGAGGTAAAAGTCGTTCAACTGGAAGTAATACTAAAGTTCAAAAATCATTGTCTGATATTTTAAGAGGAAAACAAGGTCGATTTAGACAAAATTTATTAGGAAAAAGAGTTGATTATTCCGGACGTTCAACCATTGTTGTTGGTCCAGAACTCAAACTTAACCAATGTGGTCTCCCTCGAGAAATGGCTTTGGAATTGTTTAAACCATATCTTTTGCATGAAATTATTATTCGCGGTTTAGCCCCAAATATCAAAAGCGCTAAGTTATTTTTAGAAAAAAGAGATCCTGTTGTCTATGATATTTTGGAAGAAATTACTAAAGATCATCCTGTCCTTCTTAACCGAGCTCCTACTTTACACAAACTTTCCATTTTAGGTTTTTATCCTGTTTTAACTGATGATAATGCCATAAAACTTCACCCCGCAGTTTGTTCGGGATATAATGCCGATTTCGATGGAGACGCCATGGGTGTATTTTTACCATTGTCAAGTATGGCAATAGGAGAAGTCAAACAAAGAATGTTCCCTTATCATAATCTCTTAAAACCATCTGATGGATCCCCTATTGTTCTTCCAAATAAAGAGATGGCCCTTGGTTGTTATTATCTAACAACAATTGATAGTCGTATGGAGACAGTTAATGCCGAAGATTTAAAATTTTTTGCTACAGAAAATGAAGCAATGAGATTTCAGGCGATTAATAAAATAATGCTTCGCCAACCAATAAACGTCGGAGTCGGTGGCAAAATAATCAAGACAACTGTTGGTCGAATAATCTTTAATCAGGCTCTTCCAACCGAACTTCGATTTGTAAACGCTGAAGTTAAAGCGTCTGATTTAAAGAATATTGTTGTTGCTGCCATGAAATTATTTGAAAACGAAAAAGTTGGAGAGTTGATTGATAAATTAAAAGAAATTGGTTTCTGGGCCTCAACTATTGCCGGCGGACTATCACTTTCAATTTTCGACTGTCAAATAATTCCGGAAAAGACAAAAATCATTGGTGAGACCGAAGATGAAATTAAAAAAATTACTAAAAATTTTGAGCAGGGACTTTTAACTTCTGAAGAAAAAAGACGCTATTCAAATAAACTTTGGATTGATGTTACAGAAAAATTAGCTGACAAAACTTGGAATGCACTGGACGAAGAAAATCCAGTAAAGATAATTATTAAATCAGGAGGAGCTCGCGCTTCTAAAGAACAACTAAAACAGTTAGCGGCTATGAAAGGACTCGTAGTTGATCCGTTGGGAAAAATTATCGAAGTTCCAACTAAATCAAACTATCGTCAAGGTCTATCTATTTTTGAATATGTTATTTCAGCGCGAGGAGCTAGAAAAGGTTTGACCGATTCAGCTTTAAAAACTGCTGATGCCGGATACTTGACTAGGCGCCTTGTTGACACATCTCATGACATGATCGTTCGTGAAGAAGATTGCCAGGTTAAAGAAGGATTAACTGTTTCAACAAGCTCAACCCGTGGAGATAAGTTCAAGGAAAGAATCAGAAATCGTTTCATACTTAATGATTTGGTTACCGAAAATAAGGAAACTATTATTAAGGCTAATGAACTTATTGATGATGAAAAGATTGTTTTAATTGAAAAAAATAACATTACTAAAATTATTGTTCGCTCTCCTCTTTATTGCGGTTCTCCTTACGGAGTCTGTCAGAAATGTTACGGAACCGATCTTTCGACCAATAAGATAGTTGAAATTGGAGTTCCGGTTGGAGTCATGGCCGCCCAGTCAATCGGAGAACCGGGAACTCAATTGACAATGAGAGTCAGACACTTTGGAGGAATCGTAATATCCGACGTAACTCAAGGTTTACCCCGTGTTGAGGAACTATTTGAGACTAGAACTCCAAAAATAGTTTCGCCTATTGCAGAGATCGCCGGTCGCGTCGCAGTCGTTGAAGACACGGAAAAAGAAATTTACGACATCACTATATCCGCCCTAAATAAAGAGTCGACTATTCAGGAGCAAAAATTTACAATTCCGAAGACCCAAAAACTAAAAATCAAAGATGGCGATCTGATAAGTGTTGGAGTAGCTTTGTCTGAGGGTTATCTTGATATTGATGATGTATTGACTATTAAAGGTTTGAGAGCAGCTCAAATTTATCTGTTAGATGAAATTCAAAATGTATATGAATCTCAGGGCATTGCCATTCACGACAAACATTTTGAGGTTATTATCCGTAAAATGAGCGATAAAGTTATTATTGAAGATGAAGGTGATACTTCACTAATCAAAGATGAAGTTGTTTCAAAAATTCGTTTTGGTGAAGAAAATAAAAGAGTTTTGTCAAAGGGTGAAAGACCTGCTTCCGGAAAAGTTTCCATTCTTGGCATAACCCGAGCCGCTATCCACACCGACTCTTGGCTATCAGCTGCATCGTTTGAACAAACGACCAGTGTTTTGTCTTCAGCTGCCATCAAAGGCCAAACAGATTACTTGTTAGGACTGAAAGAAAATGTTATAATTGGCAGGTTAATACCCGTTACGCAAGATTTAATTAGTAAATATTACGGTAAGTTTGCAAATCAATATGCCAACAATCAACCAACTGATAAAAAGGAAGAGAAAAAACAGGATTAAAAAATCAA
>PCTC01000027.1:7091-7856 GCA_002786595.1 Candidatus Roizmanbacteria bacterium CG22_combo_CG10-13_8_21_14_all_34_12
TCTATTGCCCTTAAAATGAGTTTTAACTCATTAAAGAGGAGATACAATAAAACTAATAATCCATTGAAGCGTGGTGTTTGTACTATAGTCAAAACCATGACGCCAAAAAAACCTAATTCTGCCCTCAGAAAAGTGGCTAGAGTTAGATTGTCGAATAAAATGGAAGTGACCGCCTACATTCAAGGCGTCGGTCATAATTTAGCCGAGCATTCAATCGTTTTAGTTAAAGGTGGGAGAGTAAAAGATTTACCAGGAGTAAAATATCATATTGTTCGCGGAAAGTTTGATGCAGCTGGAGTCGAAAAAAGAACCAGTTCGAGGTCAAAATATGGAACGAAAAAGCCAAGAGTTAAAAATGCTTAATATTTATGCCAAGACACAGTTATAAAAAAAGAGTATTTAAAAAGGACAAACTTTTTGATAGTATTGAAGTGGCCAAATTAATCAATTACATAATGATTAACGGTAAAAAATCAGTTGCTGAAGGACTTGTTTATAAAGTCATGGATGAACTAAAAAAACAATCAGATGAGCCTTTAAAATTATTACATCTCGCGATCGAAAACGTCTCTCCTATTCATGAAGTTAAGCCTCGTCGACTTGGAGGCGCCTCATATTTGGTTCCTATTGAAGTACGTAGGGAGCGAAAATTAAAACTCGCGCTTAACTGGATCATAGATGCCGCAAAAGCCCGCGCAAATAAAGAGTTCCATACTTTTGATAAAAAATTATTGGTCGAAATTGTTGAAGCTTCCAAAAATCAAG
>PCTC01000083.1 GCA_002786595.1 Candidatus Roizmanbacteria bacterium CG22_combo_CG10-13_8_21_14_all_34_12
TTAAAAGAAAAAAAGGCAAAAACGATAAAATTAAAGCAAATGTCTTTGCTAAGATGTCTCATTTGATCACAATTGCTGTCATTGAAGGTGGAGGAATTATTGATCCAGTTAACAATGTTAAACTGCGTTTGGCAATAGATAAGGCAAAATCAGCCAATATGCCAAAAGAAAATATTAAACGAGCGATTGAAAAAGGATTTGGACCCAACAGAATAATGTTAAAAGAGGTTATTTATGAAGGTTTTGGTCCACATGGTGTTTTCTTACTAATCATATCTACAACTGATAATTCGAATCGTACCTCATCCGAGATTAGAAATATGTTGGAAAAAAATTCCGGTAAACTTGGAACTCAAGGCTCAGTTGCTTATTTGTTCAAAAAATGTGCATTTGTCAGTTTTCAGAAAACAGAAGTTAATGAAGAAGTAGTTTTTAAGATAGGGGAAGAATTAGATGCTTTTGATATCAATGAAGATGACAGTCATTTTTTTATTTTTTTCCCTTTTAGTAATTTTGGCTTACTAAAAACCCATTTAAATAATATAAAATATGACTTGGCAGAGGTTGATTATTTACCAACCACTCCAGTTGTACTGGATTTAGATAAAGAAAAAAAGGTTTTAGATCTTATTGAGGCCTTAGAAGACTTAGATGATGTCCAACGGGTTTATACCAACTTAAGTTAATAAAGTTTATAAAGAAAAAAACTATCATATGCTTAATTTAAAATCTTTAAGACAATTTTTTGAAAAAAAAGCAATAAAAATTGATAAGAGAATTCGTTTGGTCATTTCTGTCTCGATTTTAGGCTTGTTAATGCTTTTTTCTACGTTTTTCAATTTTGATAAAGCCTCTTTTTTCCTACCAGTTTTTATCATAGCCACTTATCTATTAAGTTATTTTTCTTTACTGGAAGGAATAAAGAAAATTAGTTGGTTTGGACTCTTTTTAATGCCCGAATTAATTACTTTATTTTTTTATTTATTTTATTTTCTTTTTCCCGGCAGGTGGCTAACCCGCCTACCTTTCATTTTTATTTATGAAATATCTATTTATGCCGTTTTGCTTTGTGCCAACATTTTTAATGTGGGAGTAGAGAAGAACCTTCAGCTCTATCGGGCGGCTTTTTCTATTAATTTCTTTTATCAAGCGGTTGTTTCATTTTTATTTTATAATGTCCTTTTTTCATTCAGATATTTATTCTTCTTCAATATCATTGGAGCGGGGATAAGTGCTTTTCTACTTAGTCTTCAATTATTTTGGTCGATACGTCTTAATCCATACCTCGAGAGGGATATCTTGGCTTATTCCTTATTTACAGGCTTGTTAATGGTAGAAACATGTCTATTAGTTTCATTTTTGCCTCTAAGGACGGCTGTTTATGCTCTATTTTTGACTGCCACTTACTATAGCGTTACAGGAATCATCCACCATCACATTGACGAAAAATTATTTACAGAAACGATTAGAGAGTATGCGAGTGTTTGGGCCTTCGTATTAATTATTACTTTATTGTCTTTGAGTTGGTAAGCCCAAGTAGAGGATAGGGTAGTGGCATTCTTACGAACGTGAATAAATAACCTATAGTAATTGTAAACGTACGGACGTAAAAATACTATAGGAATATTATTATGTGGATAGATCCAGAAAATCGAGGCTAAAATAATAAAACAGATGATTATGACAAGCTAAAATTAAAGACAGTCTTTGGAACAAAGACTGTCTTTATCTAAAACTTAGCTTCAAAAACAACGGTTTAGGACTTAAAGACGGGCTAAATAATTAGTCCGGCGTTAGCCGTTGAGAGAAGTGGTTAAGTAATGCAATTATTTACTAATAAAGCTGTTTGCGAGTTTAACGAATCAACAAGTTAACCAACATTAATTCTGGAGAAGGGAGATATCTTGTTCTCTGGAAGGGTAATTACACAAATTATGTCAAACAGACTGATTGGCGCATTAATGGATATATATAGTCGGAGAAAAGAACCTATACAACGTCGTAAAATGGAGCTTTTACGACGTTAACCACGACTGGAGGAAGAGAAGTGATGGTTTGTAATAACGCGCTAAATTGTAATTAATTAATTTTAATTACTAATTACTGGTTATTAATAATTGTTTGTTTTTCTCTTTTCTTCCCTTTTCTGCCTATCCGGCTTCCAGCCTGATTTTATGTGTATGAATCCCCTATTAAGTTTGATAGTTTTAGTTGTTAGGAAGACCTAAATACAATAATTATTTATTTTATGAGTAAGTCTACCCTATTCTTTTTAATTTAGAGAAGTAGTGGTGTGATTTATCACACCAAAAATTACATTTTAAAGAACCCAAGAATCTCATCTTTTAGCCTTGGATGGCAGGAGATAGTGTCGTATGCTAACGTAGGTGATTTAAGATCAAAGTCGATTGGTAAGCCTTTAAAATCCATCATAATTCCTCCAGATTCTTCGATAATTAATTTCACCGCGGATATGTCCCAAATAAACGTGTGACCGTTTATTACGACGTTAAAGACGTTTTCTGCCAGTAAACAGTTATCAATAGCCATGGAGTTAAGATTTCGATATCCAGCCACGTGAGGATACAAATTTTCATATATTTTGAAGAGTTTAGTATATATCTCAGGCCTTGAACTAATAAGCCCGCTTAAAAGAGATTTTTTCAAAGGTCTATAAGTCATTTTTAAGGGCAAGTTATTTTTAAAAGCGCCCTTACCTTTGGTTGCATAATAAAAATTTTTGTTGGTCGGTTGATAGACTAAACCGGCGGTTAAAATACCTTGATAAAAATAGGCAATCGAAATGCTGAAAAAATTAAACCCATTGGCGAAGTTTACCGTACCGTCAAGTGGATCAATGATGAATAAATGTTTACGCTTGGAGTCAATATGAAGTTTTTCTTCACCTATAAATCCAATTTCTGATTCATCTATACCTTTTTTAAGCAAAAGCTTAGGAATTTTTTCTTTAATAGCTTTTTGGCTTTCAACATCGGCTATAGTATAAAAATCCTTGTGAGAAGTCTTATAGTTTAGAGTCAGGTTCTTCTTATAGTAATTTAGAAGGATAGTTCCAGCCTCAGTAGCCGCTTGTTTCAAGACGTTGATCATAGACACCATTATATACCATATTGTTTAAGGGTATCTATCGTCATTTTTTTCTCGTCTCAACAATCTATTTCTGTATTTTTGTAGGTTATAAGCGGTAGACACTAGTTTTATAGTATTTTATGATTGATTTATTATTATTAATTTGCTTAAATAAAACCCTATGATCACAGATACTGATATAAAAAAAATGAAAGGAATTTTTACGACTAAAGATGATTTAAAAGCTTTTGCTACGAAAGAATATGTTGATAAAAGATTTGAAAGGTTATTTAAATATTTAGATCATCGATTTGAGCCATTAGATAAGTTGGTAAAGGGATTTTCTGATTTTAAAGATAAGGTTTTGACTAACTTGGATTGGCTAACGGGAAAATATATAAAATTAGATGAAGAACATTTGGTTCTATCAGAACAAAGGGTTGTGACTTCGTGATATAATGGCTTTATGGCTGTTCTTCAAGTAACTAATCTGACAAAAAAGTTTAGTTCGTTTATCGCAGTTGATAATATTTCTTTTGAAATTAAAGAAGGTGAGATACTGGGTTTGCTCGGGCCAAACGGAGCTGGAAAGACAACTACGATTCAGATGTTGCTCGGAATTACTATTCCCGATGGGGGTGAGATTAAATATTTTGATAAAGACTTTTTTAAGAATCGTCAGGACTGTTTACAGATGATCAATTACACGTCGGCTTTTAATACCCTTCAAGGAAGGACGACGGTCTGGGAAAATTTATTTGTTTTTGCAAATTTATATCAAATAGATGATGCAAAGGAAAAAATTAAGAATCTCGCGGAATATTTCGAAATTAAAGACTTACTGGATAGTCATTATAAAAATCTATCGACCGGAGAAAAAACTCGAGTTAATTTTATTAAAGCTTTGCTTAATAATCCAAAAATAATTTTAATGGATGAGCCAACCGCATCTCTTGATCCAGATATTGCTGATAAAACCTTGAGTTTAATTGAAAAATTTAAGAAAGACAATAAAATTGCCATTCTTTACACTAGTCATGATATGGACGAAATAGATCGGATTTGTGATCGAGTAATATTTTTAAGTCATGGTAAAATTGTTGCCGAAGATACCCCTCTCAATTTAAAGAAAAAAATTGAAACAACAACCTTAAGATTGACTTTTGATAAAGGCAAAGAAATTATTAAGAAATATTTATTAGAAAATAATCAAGAATTTGAGTTTTATAAAGATAATATTGTCATTATTAAAACTAAAGAAAAATTGGTCCCAAAAATTATTTTTGGTATTAGTAATGAAGGAATTTGGATGACTGATATTGAAATCCAAAAACCAACCTTAGAGGATGTTTTTTTACAAATTTCCCGATCTAAATAATATGTCTTGGAAAAGAATAAAAGCAATAATGATTCATGAATTTTTTATCACTAAAAGATCATTAGAAGTGATCAATGATATTATTTTGTATCCGCTTTTGTCAATAATTATTTTTGGCTTTTTAACTATTTATCTATCAGGAGCGACCGGATTAATTATTGGCAAGCAGGTGTTAATCGGTATGATTCTATGGCAGGTCATCAGTATGACTCAATATTCAATTGCTGTTGGTTGCCTCTGGGATGTTTGGGCAAGAAATTTGACTAATATATTTATTTCTCCTATCTCAAACCTTGAATTTCTCTTAGCTTATACAATTACCGGTAGCTTAAAATCATTAATGGTGATTATATTGGGTGGTATTATTTCCTTTTATTTTTTTGGCACTAATTTACTGGATTTAGGGTTAATTAACTTGATGATTTATTTTATTAATTTAGCTATTTTTGGTTTTGGATTTGCTATTATGGTTCTTGGTTTAATTTTTCGTTTTGGTACCCGTGTTCAAGCACTATCTTGGGGTTTGATTGCCGTGCTTCAACCATTAATGGCAGTTATTTATCCGGTATCAATATTACCCAAATTTTTACAATCGATAGCTTATCTTTTACCGCCTACTTATATTTTTGAAGCCGCTCGGGCAAACACAACTGACTTGGGAATACAATGGTTAAATATTGGAATAGCCTTTTTATTAAATATAATCTTTATTTTTCTTGCAGTTAGATTTTTTAATTTTATGTTTAATCAATCCAAAAAAACCGGTCAGTTTGCTAGATTGGAAGGGTAAATTTTATAAACCCTTTAAAGAAAGTTTGTTGGATGAAGCTTGGGTAAGAATATTTGAATTAAAAGTATAAGTTATTTGCTTTTTCTTTTGATATCTTTCTTCAGCAAAACCGATCAGTTTTTTTAACAGTTCCTCAAAAGGCACTCCGGACTTTTTCCATAAATGATGATATAAGGTTCCTGGCAAAGTATTAACTTCGTTGGCATACCAGCGGCCGGTCTTTTTATCATAAAGAAAGTCAACTCGGGCGATCCCGGAACATCCAAGCACTTTGTAAGCTTTGGTTGCTGCGTCCTGTATTTCTTGGGTTACCTTTTTATTTAGGCGGGCCGGAATGATAATGCTTTGGGTGGCATTTCCGGTTTGCGTGCCGCCGCCTTTAAGATATTTATCTTCATAAGAAAAAAACGCGCTCCCAAAGACCGATTCTTGGAGGAGAGACGGGATAGGATTATCATTGCCGATCAAGCAACAAGTGACATCCATTAGATTTTCAATAGCCTTTTCAACAATCACCTTTTCATCGTAATGAAGAGCAACTTCAATACCAAACTCAAGCTCTTTTTGATTTTTTGCTTTAGAAATACCTATTGAAGAGCCTAGACGAGCTGGTTTAATAATAACGGGCCAGTTTAAGGATTTTATTTGTTGAATAACTTTCTTTTTATCAACTCGCCATTCGTTCAAATTTAGGCTGATAAAATCGACAGTTGGAATATCATTGGCCTTATAGATCATCTTGGTCAAAACTTTATCCATCGTGATCGCCGATGAGGTCACGTCGCAACCGACGTAGGGAACGTTTAGGATCTCACATAATCCTTGGAAAGTTCCGTCTTCTCCATTCTGTCCATGGAAGGCGGGAAAGGCAATATCAAAAACTGTATTACTTTTTAAAAAACCCGATTGTTTAACGATCTTTCCTGTTGATTTGTTGAAATCTATATTAAATCCTTCAAGCTTTTTATCTAAATCGACCTGATTTTTAGTAAAGAATTTCATTGAAGCCAACCTTGCATCAGAATACCACTTGCCTTTTTTATCAATATAAACAGGGATGACATTGTAGCCGCATTTTTTCAAACCGGAAATAATTAATTGCCCAGTGAGGATTGAAACATCATGTTCAGGAGATCTGCTTCCGAAGAATACTGCAACTGTTTTCATAGTTGTATTATACATAATTGTCCGGCCAGTCGTTTTGAAAAAGAACCACATCACCGGATCTTAAGATCGATCCTAAATTATTTTGGGCTTCCATCATCGAATCAAACCAAATAATATTATTTTTATTAAAACCGGCGTTAATTAATCCTTCTTCAATATCCGGAGTCACCGAATTTTTGACAAGAATTACCAAATCCACGACGTCGTTTAATCTTTTTCCTATCCTCTGGTGGACATCTCGACTTTTATTTCCAATTTCAACTAATCCCGGAGTAACAAAAATTTTTCTTCTTTTTTTAAATAAAGATAAAGTTTTTATGGCCTCCTCTACCCCGTCGGGGTTACCATTATAACTATCATCAATAATAAGGATATTTTTTTCTCGATTCAAAATTGGCTGTAACCGATGGGCCGGAGTTTTTATTTTTTTAAGGCCGCTCTCAATCTCTTGCAGTGTCAGTCCAAGTTTTTTTGCCAAATAAATCACCCCATCAATTTTGTCTAAATTATATTGACCCAAAACAGGGAAAAATAATTTTTGATAGATAAAACCCGGGGCATCTTCGTTAAATTCGATCTTTCCCTTTGACAAATAAAAATATACTTCTTGATTTAAAATAAATTTTTTGTAGTTATTTTTTATGTGTTTATCTTTACCATTCAAAAGCAATATGCCGTTT
>PCTC01000067.1 GCA_002786595.1 Candidatus Roizmanbacteria bacterium CG22_combo_CG10-13_8_21_14_all_34_12
TACTTTACTTCCATATAATTATTTTTAATTTTTAACTTGACTTTGATATTTGATCTTTACACTTTGATCTATTCTTGTCAACCGCTTATAACCTACAAAAAGACAGGTTTAGACTATGGAAACGGGATAAAAAAGTTAATAGATACTTTGCTTTTTATTTTCCGTTTGACATTAAAAATTACCTGTACTAAGATATGAATCTATGGCCGTTGCCCAACTTGACAAAAATAATTTTGAAACCGAGGTATTAAAAAATAAGGGGGTTGTTCTTGTCGATTTTTTTGCCACTTGGTGTGGCCCTTGTAAAATGACCGGGCCTATCATTGAACAACTAGCTGAAGAAGTAAAAACTGTGAAATTTGTTAAAGTTGATGTTGACCAAAATCAAGAATTATCTTCCCAATATCAGGTTTTTTCTATCCCAACTTTCTTACTTTTTAAGGATGGCCAAGTCGTCAGCCAATTTGTTGGGGCTCAAAGTAAAGAAGGGTTTTTAGCTGAAATAAATAAGGCTGTCTGATTTATCGTTTTAAAACTCTTATTACGTGTCCGTGAATTACTTTTAACCCCAGATGGGCTTGAGCAAGAATATACAAGGCAAAAGCGGCTAACCAACGAATCGACGATGTGATAGGTGCTTTTTGTCCAACGACAATCTTTTCATCGCTTATTGGCAATTTAATATTTTTGTAGTCGGAAAATTGTGATTGAGATACCGCCTGTAGCCCCATCTTTTTTAGATCGGGAGGTAGTTCAATTGTTTCAGCTCTGGGACTGACAAAAGGCCTGACTTCTTCTTCGATGTTGTCTTCGGACGGCTCTTTTATCTCAAATTTTTCCGCTGCGATCGGCTCAGCTTCTTTAGGTAAACTAATTTTTTTATTTTTTTCCAATAAATCTTTTATCGATGTATAGTTTTTTTTATTCATAATTTGATTATAATATACTTATGATCACTTGTTATTTTGAAAATAATAATAAAGCTTTTCTCCGGCATGTAACGGTAAATGCAATTGTCATAAAAGGCGGTCAAATACTTCTTGGAAAGAGAGGAACTCTCAACGGAAAACCAATATCTGGATCCGGCAAATGGGGGTTATTAGGCGGTTTTTTTGGCCATAAAGAAAATCTTGTTCAAGCGGTCAAACGGGAAGTAATGGAAGAAAGTGGTTGGGAAATAAATAATTTAAAACTTCTTCAAATTAATGATAATCCAAATCGTCCTAAAGAAGACAGGCAGAACGTTGACATAATCTTTATTGCTAATGCCGTTAAACAGGTAGGGGTTTCTGATGAAGAAGTCAGTAAACTTCAATGGTTTGATCTAGACAAATTACCGGCAAAAGAAGAAATTGCTTTTGATCATGGAGATAGTTTAGAACTATATAAAAAATATCTTAAAGAAAAATTCTCCCTTCCGGTTTTGGGGTGAGGATTAAGCTTGTCTGATATAATTCAAATTAATGAATATTAATAAGGGTTTCTTTTCATTATTAAGCTGCGGTTTGATACTGGCTCTCTTTGGATTATTAGTAAGATTTTTAAGTAAATATATTGGAAATTTTACTCAAGTAAGTTTGAGGATGTGGGTTGCAGTTTTGATTGTTCTTCCTTATTTTTATATTAAAAAAACATCTTTAAAGGTTAGGCCAAAAAATATGATTTTATTTTCAACTTTGATAATTTCATTTCCTCTATATATTATTTTTTTTACTTTAAGCATTATGAATACTAAGTTGGCTAATGCTCTGTTTTATTTATTTACATCATCATTATTAACTTCATATATTTTAGGGTTTTTCTATTTTAAAGAAAAAATTAATTATCAAAAAATAATGGTTGCTATTTTATTGATTTTCGGAATTGTCTTTTTAGCCTATCCGTTTAATTTTGTTCAAGGTTATCTAGGAATTATTTCAGGTATTGTTGGAGGTTTTTTCTGGGGATTAAGTAATGCCACGAGAAAATTTTATGTAGGAATAATAAACCGCTGGTTGATTATTTTGTATCAAATGATTATTGGAGGAGTAATTGCATTATTATTAGCAATTATTTTTAAAGAATTTAAAACTGATCTTTGGACTTTTAATACATATACTTTGTTATTAATATTTGGAATTGGTTTAGTATTAATTCAATTTTTGTTGTTTACTGGGTTTGAAAATTTCAAATTAAATTTAGGTTCGATCGTTCTAGCATCTCAATTAGTCTTCGCTCAAATTATAGGAATATTTGTATTGCACGAAATTCCTACTTTTACTGAGTTAATAGGATGTGCCTGTATAATTATTGCGATAATATTGTCGAATCTACCTAAAAAAAATCTGTTACTTCCAACTTAATATTCTAACAATTAGACTTGTTTGATTAATCTTCACTACAATTAATTAATTAAATGTAGTGGCTAAATTTTAAATCCCTTTTTCTTTTTTTCGTTCGTGATCTATTTTTTCTTGCCAAGCGTCCTTCCAATTAATACCATATTTTCCTGGTCTTCTTAGTTCGAGGATTAATTCTTCAAAAAAATTAATAATTTTTTCATTTCTAACCGTTCCTTTTAAAGCAGAAACTATACCGCGACTATTTTCTTTTACCAAATTAAATTTGGCAATGGTCGATGGAGATACTTTTAGTGATTTAGCAATATTATAATAGTCAAGTTTTTTCATTAACATGTAAAAGATCGCTACTCTTTTTGCAATCATTATTCTTTCCGCCGGAGACAATAGATCGTGTATTATGTTTTGAAACTCTACCTCATTTTTACCTTTACTAACAACCTCAAAAAATAAAGAAAATATTTTTTCCAAAACATCATCGTCTACCTTAAATTGTGATATTCTAGTCATACTGCAATTAAATAATTAAATGTAGTATTATTGTCAACCGCTTATAACCTACAAAAGTAGTCTGATAGATTGTTAGGAAAGGAACAAAACGACGATAGATACTACGGATAAATGTATCTAAAAATTAACTATATATTTTTATTAGAAGTTTCCTAATATTGAAGTTCGATAAAAACCTATATCCATAAAAAAAAGAGAAAGAATAAAATAAGTCAGAAAGGACGGTGTTACGGAAAAATGGTAGGCCCATGACGTAACTTTGTATTAAACCATCGATTGTTTTTGGATACATATTAAAACTTGCCCAAACCCCAAAATTAGTTATTAAAAAAAATAAAACCGAAGACGTCAAACTTGCAAGTGCTAATGATTGCCATTTATTAGTTTTTATTAATCCCCCAATTAATGCGATGATAATAAAACTAACATAGACATAGGGGATTGTAGAATGAAATCCTAAGAATATATCAGAAATAAACATTGCCGCTAACGGAATTAATAGAGCGATTCTATTTTTAAAATTAGCCCCGGAAAAAAGAGCCAAACCGCCGATTGGAACAAAATTCGGCGCATGAGGAATGAGGCGGGCAACCACTGCCAACAATATTACTACAGAAACTGAAGCTTTGGATTTAATATCAATTTTTTTCATTTGTGTAGAGATTATAAGACAACCTCATTCTTTTTTCCATACTTCCGGGCTAAAATAAAAAAAAGGTCAGAAAGACGATTAAGATAAATTAAAACATTGTTCAATTGTTTCATTGTTAAATTGTTCTCATAATAGTTGACCATTACTCTTTCAGCTTTTCGGCAAATAACTCTTAAAATTTGGAATAAAGCGGAAATTTCATTACCACCGGGTAGGATAAATTTATTTAATTTTGGTAATTTTTCTTCGATCAGGTCAATTGTTTTTTCAAATTCAGTGACTTTTTTTTCAAGTACTAACAAATCAACTTTTGCTCCGGATAAAAAACCCATTATCTGATATAGATCTTTTTGAATTTCAATAAGGAGTTGTTTATCTTTTTTGTTTTTTATTTTTGTTCCAGTTAAGCCAATAAAACTAGTTAACTCATCAATTGATCCATAAGTTTCAACTTGACAATCGGCTTTAGAGATTCTTTTTCCACCAAATAAACTTGTAGTCCCTGAGTCACCTGTGCGAGTATAAATAGACATATCAGCACTCCGAATATCCACAACCGTAACACTTCTTGCATCCTTCTTCGTGAACTAAGGTCGCTTCTCCACAACTAGAACAAATATCAAAAGAGGTTGATTTTGGAACGGCAATTAATGGTTGAATTAATGACGGTTGAGTAGTCGCGGTAACTAATTTAGGAGCTTCTTCTTTTATTTCATGATTATTTACCCCATTTGACTTTTTTACTTCTCCATTAAAGTCGTAGTGCATTGATAATACTTTAGCGACTGCGTCCGGAAGACTTCTAATTCTATCTTTACCAAATCCCATGCTTCTTGCTCCACCAATTCCTGATAACTGATTAATAATTTCCTGGACTCTTTGCTCAACCGATAAATGGGATGAAAATCTCAAGGCAACTGAAATCATTCTACCCAATCCCTCAGCCATTGCATAGATATCTGTCCCGGCCTTACCAACGGTAATAAACATTTCCAAAGGCTCAGGTGGACTACCACCATTGGTATTTAAGGTAATGAATGCAATTCCCACCGGCGTTTGGATTCTATAAGTTGAACCGTGGACAACCATTGGCCGTGGTTTGACCGTATAAGTTGGACAGTTTAATTGTTTTAATTCCTCTTCTTTTACTTTGTTTGCCTCAGGTTTGCGTTCGAGAACACCTGGACGAGACCCATCTCTCATATAAGCAATTCCTTTGCAGCCCAATTTATACGCCAGATTATAAAGTTTTTTTACATCATCAACTGTATGTGAATTTGGAGCATTAACAGTCTTTGATATTGAAGCGTCAACATATTTTTGAATTGCTCCTTGGACTTTGACATGATCTTCCGGTGTCAGCTCATTAGCAGAAACAAACCATTCTGGCTTTTTCACTTCACCTGTTTTGACTTGTTTTTCATGTTTTTTGTACCAGGCATCATAAAGATCATGACGAATAATATGATCACCTAATCTATCGTGTCTAGCAAATTCAAATTCATAAACCGGCTCAATTCCGCTGGTTGTACCCGCCATCAAAGAAGTTGACCCGGTTGGAGCCTGCATAAGAAGTAAAGAATTTCTTATCCCATTTTTCTTAATTGATTTTTTAACATCATCATTTAATTGACTAACAAATTTTCCTTCGAGATATAACTTGCGGTCGTACTTAGCAAAACTGCCTTTTTCCTTCGCAAATTCAGACGAAGCCTTATAGGCCTCTTCCATGATAAACTTATAAACCTTATCAATAAATTCGAGGGATTCATCTGATCCATATCTCAAATGTAGTTTGATCAAAGTATCGCCCAATCCCATTGTTCCAAGCCCTATCCTTCGTTCTCCTTCAAGTTGAGTTTTTCGAATTCCTTCAAAAACATATGGATCCATATCTATCACATTGTCCTGAAAACGAACTGCGGTCCGTACAATATTTTTTAAAGCGTTAAAATCAAATTTACCTTTTTCATCAATGTCTTTTCCTTTAACAAGCGCAGATAGATTTATTGATCCTAGATTACAAACACCCCATGCCGGCAAACCTTCCTCGCCACAATTAGAAACCAATAGTCCGTTAGCAGAAAAGCCGTGAATTCCTTCAACAGTAATGTCAAAAACTTCCTCAATTTCTTCTTTTTCTAATTTCAAGAAAGTCGCCTCCGGCTTTTCTTTATAAGGACCGCGACGGTATAAAGAAAGAAAAGATTGTAGTTTGTTTTGTTTTTCCTGTTGTAAAAATCCCACTAATCCGGAAAACTTTATTAAGTTTTCTTTGGAAATTACTAGTTCATGATAAGCTTGGCAATTATATAATTTTAGTCCTCCTCGACCATCAGGTAAGAACCTTTTTCCTTCTTGACGACGATTTTCATAGATTTTACTAAAAATGCCAAAATTTAAAAGTAATCTTTGGACACTAATAAGAAGAGATTTTTTTATTGATGTTAATCTTATACTAACTCCTTTTTCTATCGTCCCAATTACTGTTCCATCACTAGAAAATATTCCCTGTAAAAATCCTCTCTGAATGCCTTCCGAACCGGCAAAAATCGCTTCCGGTACTTGATATTTATTTTCATGAGATAAACCGTATCGGTAAGCAATTCGCCATAATCTTACCGACTCAATCACAGCCTTATTCTCTTTTTCAATATACTGGGGAGCAATATGATAAGGCCGGGCAACGACCTGTTCTCCTTCAACCATTTTTTCTACCATCAAAGCAAATCTGGGAGCCAGTTCTTGTTTTTCTTTTTGATAAAAATATAAAGTAACGACATCCTTTTTTATTGATCCGTCACCGACCAACCAACCTAAAACTCTGCCTTCATCCAATGTCCCTTTTGTTCCAAAATATCCGCCTGTTGCCAAAATAATTTTTTCGCCTTTTTTAAGTTCGCCTGCTGACTTTTTCTCAAAAGGAGTAAAAACCTTATGATCTGCTGTTAATCTTAATTGATATCCTTCTTTAGTAATTAGACGGTAAACCTGTTTTTTTCCAGTCAACTTAACGGCAGTCGAAAGGTAATCTTTTCCGTTAACCACAACTCTAAAAGGCAAGCGCTTTTCATAAAGTTTTTTCATTGTAATCAATCCGTTAGTGGTATTGACTAAAGTGTCTCCGGTAACACAAGGATTGACACAAATAATTTTATTCCAATAATAGTTGTTATAAAGTTTATTATATCTCTCCATAAAAACAACACCCGGTTCAGCTGATTTCCAGGCGGCTGTTGCAACCAAATCCCAAAGTTTTCTGGCTTTAACAATTTTATGAACAATAATTTTTTTACCCATTTTCTTCCAGGCATCTAAGTCACCTGTCCA
>PCTC01000001.1:0-6438 GCA_002786595.1 Candidatus Roizmanbacteria bacterium CG22_combo_CG10-13_8_21_14_all_34_12
TGACATACTCCTCTGGGCAAGCCCACGAGATATCTATATTGTGTCATTCCCGTGAAGACGGGAATCCAGTCTAAAATTACTTCTATAAGATTAATTAGCTATTCACTTGGTGAAATAATTTATGTTTCTCTAATTTTTTTGCCAATCTCTTCGCTAACTTTTTAGGCAACTGATCGTCTTTTAAAAATTGTTGAAGTTCTTTTTGAGAATATGTTCGATATAAAACGGGCTTTTCTATCGGCTCAATTATGATTTGATTGTCAATAATCTTTGCCCTTACCATCTTGCCTTCTTCAATCCCGAGTTCTTTTCGCCAAGATATAGGAAGAGTCACCATGCCTTTTGAAAGGATTTTTAACCATTCTTCCTGGTTGTTTGTAGCTATTTGCATAAGATAAGTTTAACTTTCTAACTTTTCATATTGTAAACTTCCAAACAAGACATGTCAATGGGTAATATATCTTTAGATATGATGTAGTGTCATCCCCGTGTTTACCCTGAGTTCCGTCGAAGGGAAGACGGGGATCCAGTCTACAATTACCTTTTTTGTTATACTTAGCAACCTATGAGTCCTTCACTACTGCAAATATTGATTTTGTTTTTTGCCGGCGTTTTTGCCAGCTTATTTGGCTCATTAGTTGGTGGTGCCGCTTTTATTACTATCCCCATTATGGCTTCGCTTGGCATCCCGCTTCCCGTAACTATTGCTGCCAACACATTCAGTAATCTTGGTATCAATCTTGGAGGATTTAATCAATTCAAAAAAAAGAAATTAATTAACTACAAAATCGGTTTTTTCTTAGCTTTTTTTGCTTTCTTTGGATCAATTTTCGGTTCATCTTTAGTTCTCAAAACTCCGGCAGTTTATATTAAGGTTATTCTTATTGTAGCTCTCTTCACCTCCCTATTCTCTCTATTTATTAAGCCTAAAAAGGGAGTTTTGTTAGATATCTCTAAAAAAATAACTAAACCTGCCTATATTCTTGGAGCAATTTTAGCTACGATTTTGGGTGCTTATTCGGGATTTTTGGGAGCCGGTGTTGCGACTTTTTATACTTATGGATTGATCTTTATTTTTAACCAAAGTTTTCTGGAAAGCACTGGAACTAGAAAAATACCGGGATTAGTCCAGTCGCTTGGAGCAACAGTTATTTTTCTTTTTAACAAACAGGTTAATTTTGCAATTTGCCTGCCTTTATTTTTTGGCATGTATCTTGGTTCCGAAATCGGAACCCACTATGGTATAAAGTTCGGCAACAAATTCATCAAAATTCTGTCAATAATAATCACGATTATTCTTCTGATAAAGTTTCTGAGATAATTTTAAAGAGTAATTTATTATCAATTATCGTAACTAAGTTTTTCTAACTCTATTGGCACTATAATTCCAAAAATTTTAAGTACTTTTTGAATATTTAATAAATTTTTTTTTGCGGTCTCTGTATCTATAATAGGTGTAAAATTCAAAACCTCTGAGTTCTCTTCTATAATTTCTTCTGATCCATCTTTTGGTAATGGAAGACCTAAATACCATGATAAAGAAGCAGCAATTGTCATAAGTTTTGCGTAGCTAATGATAGCAGTATGTTGATCAGAAACATATTTCAAGGTGGTATCCATAAAACGTGCAGTAATATCAGGTTTATAAGTAATGGTTTTTCCATCATTTGTCACAGCTAAATCAGAATATGAAAGTAAAGTAGAAACAAAAGAAAAAAGATGATAAGGTCCAGACAGAAAATCATTAGCAATTCCTAAGGTTTTACCTTTTTCATCAGGATTGGATTGTGTTTCTTCAAAGTATCTAAGCCACACATATAGTTTAGCATCATGACTTGATTGCAGAGAAACTGCTCCCCTTGCTACTACTTCAGCCGGATATGTGTGAATAAAATCTGCTTCGTACCCTTTTAATTGATTGAGCCACTCTACTTCGTCTTCACTAAATGTTTTTATACAATCATGACATAAACCAATTAATCCAAGATATTCTTCATTCAAAAGTGGTCCCCCACCACATTCCTGAGATAGTCTATTAATTTCCCGTGCCAAATGAGACATTAATTTGGATACTTTATCACTATGATAATAGATTAAATGTCCACTCCTTAACTGATTTTCTTTTAAGCGATTAACAATGTCATTATCAGTCACCCATTTTTTTAATAACGGTAATTTTGTAGTTTGTAAAAAATAGTCCTTTTCCGTAGGTATGGGTACGCCTAGTTGTTTGCTAATTTCTTTTACAACTGTCCATCTTTCTAAAATCTCATTTTGTGAAAAACCAAATTCCTTATCTGAAAAATCTATTCCAGCATTCATACGCAATGCATATTGAATTGTAGTGTTTATGGCAACAACATGAGCCCTGTCAATCCAATCTTTAGCTTTGTATGATGTCAATTCATCTGATCTTTTTGCATAAGGTTCAATAGCAAATAAATTAACTGCTGGATGAAGATAGGAATTCCAATTATTTTTAGCATCTTGACCTAAATTAGCATTAGCTAAAGATACTAGTACGTTTGGTAATTCCGCTTCTTCAAAAAATTTTGGATGAGGACCATGAAGGATTAATTCCGCATATTTAGGGTGATTTAATTTATAAAGCAATAAAGCCAACTTTAGAACATTACTCGTTTTTATCGTTCTTTCGGGAGCATAAACAGGAAATCTATATAGCTTTAATAAATGAGGGTCAAGATCATTAAGCCCGTACTGCTCTACTATTTGTTCATCTATCACTTGACCCGCTTTGAACAATAAACCTGTTAAAAAGGTTACTCTTGGTGAAACTAATGTATCAATACCAACTAAAGCAACCACATTATTTAATTTATCAGCAGCATTTGTTGCAATTGTGGCAATACGAATTGCTGGCTCCTTTCTATGATTATTTTCTAATCTTTGCCATATTCCTAACTGACTGAATTCCTTAAAAACAATCTCTCCTTCTTTTTCAAGTGCTGAAAATTTATGTGTTTCGGGAATAGTATGAAAATTTTCGATTCTGTTCATAATAAACTCCTATTGAAATAGGCCATAATGCTTTATAAAAGCTGCTGACAAGCTATTTATTTCTTCCGTATGAATGCCGTTTTTTAAATCCATTCTGATTTGAGTAGATGATTGATTATTATTAATGTCTACTTGTAGATATTCATTAAATCTCATTCTATTAAGTAAACTATCAATCAATGATCTATTTTCTCCACGAACTTCAACTATATGAGGTATGGATCTATATTGATCATTGTTAGGATAATTCTTTAGACTATCACCCCCTATTAATCTCCATATTTTTGAGTTTCCAGATACTTCCATCCTAATTTGTTCTAACAACTGGGTATTTTGCACATCAAACCAAATTGGGATAGCCGGATTTACAAGATGAACCTGCATTTCATTTATCGTTTGTAACAGTGCTATCCTTCTTCGTAAAGCCAAAGATGGAACTTCTCCACTTACTATTTCCCCAGCCTTAGAACGGCTAAAATCGTCTAATGCAATAAATGTTTCTGTATTACTTTCAACATAACGTTCTTTGATAGTTTCTATACCCGCTCTTATTGCCTTTATATGATGCTGTCCAAATGGAGCTCCAGTAGTACCAAAAACAATAGTATCAGTAATTTCTGGTCCATTATATCCTTTAATTTTTTTAGCGATTATGTCTAATATGTCTCTTTGAGCTTGATATAAAGATTTCATTGACTCTGCATTATTTGTTTCTGATGTAGATATTTGATAAAGCGTAAAATCGTCACCAAAATTAACAAGAGTTAGTACCTTTTTTGCTAATGTTGGAGAAACATATAATCCTTCTTGGATGAGTTTTGATAATTTTCGCCACGCTTGGCTTCGTTCAAATATATGTGGGTGTTTTAATTCCTCAAACAAAGTATCCGTCTTTACTTTCGATTGATCTACAATATCAATCTCTGGTTCTCTTCTTTCATTCAAAATGGCCAGTGTTCTATTGGATAAATTTTCAATGTCAATCCTATCAACAATTTTTTTACACACTTCAGATAATTGCCTATAATAAATATTAGAAAATAGTTCTCCTCCCAGATTTCCTTCAACAACAACGTCTATCTTTTCATTTATTATATTTGCTTCTGACCGATGTAATGAAGCCCCAATTAATTTTAATAATTTTTGCTTTGCTGTCTTTTCAATATCTAAATTTCCTTCCATTATCGCTTTTTCTATTTCCATGGTTATTTCCTGAGACCTAGTACTTAATGCTAAATCAGATGTATTTATTAAGGAAGCGTTCTCTTTTGCGGTTTGCAACCATTCTTGTTCTAAACCCCCATGAAATGCTATGTGCTGACTATCAGCAGGATTTGACCTCCCTTTAAATGGATCTGTAAACAGCATTTCCGGTTTAAATGATGTTATTGATATATACCTATGTTCCCGTGCAAGAACGTCAATTATCTCAGCATTTGGTGGAACATCTCCGTTTTCTAACTGCCAAGTATTTAATAAATTTAAGTCACCTGTAACTTGAGATCCAAAAAAAGCACCCAGATCTCCAACTTTTGTGCTCGGCAGAAAAGTCGAAGCCCAAGTTGGATTATGTAATATTAGATTTTGCAGTGCGTTATACATCCAAGCCGCTGGTGCACGCCATGGTTTTTTAAGTCTTTCCCGAACTTCATAATTTCTCATTCCAGTTCTTAAAGAAAGTGTTTCGGCAACATTTGCATCAAATTCCTCAATTAAAGAAGGAATTGCTACTACAGACTTTCCATGAGCTCCAAATATTTTAACTCCATTAGGGTCCATACCCATTTCTTCTGCTTGTCTTCTGGCTCTTCCATAATTGATGGCTGCGCCAAAACCAGCAATTCTTTGATTATTATGGTTATAAGAAACTGATCCTTGTAAAGCGGCCATTGTTAACTGTTCAACAGGATCAGATGCAACAAGTAACGTTCCTCCCCAATTTGCCTTCGAGGCATTTTCAAGTAATTCTCTTAAAATTTTTACATTGGAGGCATATTGAACCGCCCGAACATCAATATTTATCGAGGTAGAAGTCGCTGGCGGAATTGGACCTGAAGCAAGGAATAAAATAACATCTGCAGCAAAAATCTCTTCTATGTTTTCTTGCGTGACACTTAATAGATCTGGATGAGCATCCCTTTGCAATCCAATGTCTTCAAGTTCTATCTCTAATGCTTCAACTGTATTTCTACTCTTTGACGCTAATATTAATTTATTTATGTGCGAGGTTGCCTTATTTTGAGAATAAAGAGCCTGAGCAACATAACTACCTATGTCCCCCAAACCAAAAATAGCAACGGTTACTGGATTGGATCGATTTATATGCAATACTTTTTCGAGACTATTTTGTTGCTCTTTGGAATCAAGCACGTTTGTAATAAGTAAAGTAGAATTATTTGAAAGCGCTTTTATCCATGGGTCCATTACTTCTTCATTAATTGGGCCTTGATATTTATTGCTTCTCGGGAAAATTATTCCTGAAAGAGTTTCATATTTAGTAAAATGTTGACGTTGGCTTGGAAAAAGTCCACCAAGAGCTGCTTCTCCATTTAATGTTTCCCAAACTGCTCTGGTTGTCAGAGGATTACCAGTTCCCGGATTTGATTCTAATACAACAATACCTCCAAAATTGTCTAACTCTGCTGGCTTTGGGGAGTCTTCTAATTGAGTCAAGTCAAAATTTGGTTTATTTTGTTTTGATAGCATTGACGTAAAAAATGCTTTGCTTGATTTGGGGATAACCACCAACAAATTATCCAAATTTGAGACAAACCAAAGCTTTCCCTCCTCTCCATATTTCTTTTCAAGAATTTTTGGTAAATTTACTTTTTCTAAAGCGGACATATTTTAAAAAACCTTCCGATTTTATTCAGAAGGTTACAATAATATATTTTCGAATTACATTATACTATATTTTTTGTAAATATCCTATAATACTAAATTATTGGTTTAAAAATATATTTTTATCCAATCCCCGCAGTTTTCTTCTTTCCTTTCATCTAATATTCATCAATAAAGTGTCTAATTAAAGTATAGGCATATCACTAAATTAATGGCTTCCTGATAATCCGATGGGAGAGTTTTTGGAGTTTAGGATATTACCTTCTAAACAAATCAATTGAAAGTTGCGATTGTCTTATTATTGAGCGAAGAGTACCTGGAGCCAAATCTCTAGAATGAAAAGGAATCGTCGTATGAGCTTTGGTTTTCGGATTGAAATATTGTTTATGGCTGGATTTGCTGACGTTAACAACAAAACCGTTTTTAAGAAGAACTGTTTCGACTTCACGAGGTCTTAGTGGAGCTAATCGAGGCATATTAAAAAGCTAATTTAAGGTTTGCTGGCACATTCACTTGATATTGACTAATATAAAAATCAGAGGAATCTTGTGCGGGTACCTCTGAATCAGTCTTGATTAA
>PCTC01000001.1:6466-6644 GCA_002786595.1 Candidatus Roizmanbacteria bacterium CG22_combo_CG10-13_8_21_14_all_34_12
TCGACATTCTTTCTGGCATCATCAACTGTTTTACCAAAATCAGAAATACCAAGTGTTGGAACATAGGCAACAAAATATTTACCTTCTTTTTTTATCATTACGTTATATTTTAAAGCTGTTGTTTTCATATGAGACATAGTATATCAAAATCAAAATATAGTTTACAACTCAGAAAATT
>PCTC01000076.1:0-4709 GCA_002786595.1 Candidatus Roizmanbacteria bacterium CG22_combo_CG10-13_8_21_14_all_34_12
CATGTTTCTATTTAGCGTAAATACGGTATAAATTACTGCCGATTTTTTCAAATTTATAAATCTCTATTTTACCAATTTCAGAAGTGTTTTTGACGTGAGGTCCGCCGCAAAATTCTTTTGAGTAGTCTCCGACGAAATAAACCTTAACCATATCAGGATATTTTTCCCGGAAAAAAGACTTAGCGCCAAGTTTTAATGCTTCTTCTTTTGGAACAATCTTAAAATTAACTGATAATGATTCTTTTATTTTATCATTAATATTTTTTTCAATTTCTTTGATCTGTTCTGGAGTTGGCTTACTAATCGAATAAAAATCAAACCTCAACCTCCCCCCTGTTATATTAGACCCTTCCTGTCTGAGCGAATCACCCAAAGTGTCAAAAAGCGTTTGATGAAGCAGGTGAGTGGCGGTGTGATATTTAATAGTTTGTTCTGAATTATCAGCTAGTCCACCTTTAAACATTCCAACAGACGAGGATCTTGATAACTCTTTATGTTTAATAAATTCTTCAGCAAATTGTTTTTTGTCTATTGTTTGACCTTTTTCTCTAAATAATTCTTCAGTTAACTCGTAAGGAAAACCAAAGTTCTGATAAAGATCAAAAGCAATTTTTCCGTCAACTTTTTCAATTTTTTTAATTTCTTTAAGGCCTTTTGTGATACTTAAATTAAATTTTTTAATTTCTTCAGCAATAATTGCGACGACTTGTTTTTGAAGTTTTTTTCTTTCAATCCCCTGAGCTCCGTCGTAAGTTTTAAGAACACCGATGTCTGCAATTTCTGCAAAATCAGTTGTCTTTCCATCTGTCAACTCGTACATTTTGATTGCACTTCGCCTAAGTAATCGACGTAAAATATACCCATGTTCTTTGTTACCAGGCATAACACCCCCAGCAATTAAAAAAGTAGCTCCCTTTAAATGATCAGCAATAATTCTCATTTTGGACTTATTATTACCTTCATAAATTTTTCCCGAAAGTTTTTCTACTTCTGAAATTATTTTTGAAAAAACATCCGTTTTGAAAACATCCGGATCGTTGTTTGATGCGGCGAGAATTCTTTCTAGTCCTCCACCAAAATCAACATTCATTTTCGGCAAATCAGAGAAAGTTCCGTCATCATTTTTTTTGTATTGCATAAAGACTGAATTTCCTATTTCCATAAACCTGCCACAGTCACAGTTGGGATGACATTTTTCACCAAATTTTTTATCATGTGGAATTTGAGTGAATTCATAAAATACTTCCGAATCAGGCCCACCAGGTTCACCAGCGGGCATATTATTAGGGACACCAGCCCTTGACCACCAGTTTTTTTCCGGACCGTACTTTTTAATTTTATTTTCAGGAATACCAAGTTCTTTCCAAATTTTAATAGATTCATTATCAGGAGGAAGTTTATTTTTTTCATCTCCGGCAAATATCGTCACATAAAGTTTTTCTTCAGGTAGACCAACTTCTTTTGTTAGGAAATTCCAGAACCATGTCAGTTGTTCCTTTTTAAAATAATCTCCTAGCGACCAATTTCCCATCATTTCAAAAAAAGTTGTATGACGATTATCTCCAACCTCTTCAATATCCTGAGATCTAAAACACGGTTGAATATCAAAAATACGTTTACCCAAGGGATGGGGTTCGCCAAGTAAATACGGAACTAATTGTTGCATTCCTGAACCAGTAAAAAGAGTGGTTGGGTCGTTTTGAGGAACAAGCGGAATGGGTGGAATTTCTTTGTGCCCATTTTTTTTCCAAAAATCAGCAAATTTTTTTCTTAGTTGGACATGAGTTAACATAATATTGTAAAATTATAACATTATGCTTATAAAAACATCAGATACTAGGTCAGTAAAATCAATATTTAACCAACTCAAACTTCCACAACCTAACTCTCACAAGGGTCAGAACGGACGGGTTTTGATCATCGGTGGTTCATCCCTATTCCATTCCGCATCTCTTTGGGCGGCTGAAGTAGCTTCCCATTTTTGTGATATGGTTCACTATTCGTCAACCGAAGAAAATCAGGAAATATTTCTATCTTTAAAGAAAAAATTTCATAACGGTATAATTGTTCCTCAAGAAAAACTAATGGATTATGTAAAAGAAGACGACGTAATTCTAGTTGGATCCGGAATGATGCGCGAAGGAGCCGAGGCAAAATATACTTTTGATTTAACTAGGTCACTAATTAAAAATTTTCCAGAAAAGAAGTTTGTTTTTGATGCCGGGGCTTTACAGGTGATGGAGCCGGATTGGCTATTAAAATTAAAAACATCAGCAATTATTACTCCTCATCAAAAAGAGTTTGAAAAATTATTTAATGTGTCGATACATCAAATTAGTGTCGAAGAAAAAATTAAATTAGTTCAGGCAATGGCAAAAAAATATAAAATAATTATTTTGTTAAAAGCAATTATTGATATTATTTCTGACGGAAATGAAGTATATTTAGTTGAAGGGGGCAATGCCGGATTGACAAAAGGAGGTACAGGAGATATTCTAGCAGGTTTAACAACCACACTATCTTCAAATAATTCAGCTTTGACTTCAGCTGTCACCGCCTCGTTGTTACTAAAAAAAACTGGAGAAAAGCTTTTCCGCTCGAAAGGATACTGGTATAATGTAGATAATATAATTGAAATGATTCCAGAAGTTTTAAATGAAATTATTTTATGAAAAAAGAAACAATCATTGCAATTTTTTTAGGTTTACTTTTTGGTGGGGTTGTAGCTGTTTTTATTTCCTTAAAAAGCAAGGATATAGAACTTTCAACAAATAAAGTGATTGCTCCTTCTAAAGAAAAGATTTTATCGCCTAATTTGACCGGAACTGAAATACAAACTTTGGAATTGTCTGAACCGGTTAACAATGCAATTTTTGAGAAAGACATTATTCGTTTTAAAGGTACCGCAGCTAAAAATTCTCTGATTATAATTCAATCTCCGATTAAGGATTTGGTCGTAAAAAATATTCAGGGAAAGTTTAATTTAGAATTTCCTTTAGCACTAGGTGAAAATTCTATAAAAATAGTTGTTTACCCAAAAGAAAAACAGTTTAAACCGCAGGAAAAATTTATAAAAGTTTATTATATTGACAGCGAATTATGAAAAACACCATAAAAAATTGTTTTATTGTTCTATTGTTCTATTGTTTTTTCACAAGTTCAATTGCTTTGGGACAAACTCCATCCTCTACTGCTTCATCGTCACCAACGATTGCAGTTGATAAAGACATTCAACAATTAAAAGACAAAATAGCCAATAAGGTTTCGGAAATCAGAAAACAAAATAATAAAGCTGTTTCTGGATTCGTTCAAAGTATTGATGGAAATATGATGAAATTAACCAATAATGGTGAAGTAAACCAAGTAAAATTTGATGACACTTTAACAAAGGTTTTTAAGGTATTAGGGACAACAAAAAAAGAAATTAAAACTGATGACATAGCAAAAGATGATTATGTAATTGTCAGTGGAGTTGTGACAGATAATATCATCACTGCGAATGTAGTTTTAATTGATGAAAATTTTTTAGTGGATTCTGGAAAAATCACTGAAATAAACAAAGAAAGCTATAATATAAAAGTGTTAACGAGCGACAAAAATACATATAGTTTAGACGTAGAAACAGGCACTAAGCAGTATATGGTCAATATTAAAACTTTATTAAGGGAGGCAATCGGATTTAGTAAGTTAAAAGAAGGTGATACAGTTCATTTTGTTGTTAAAAAAACCGGAAAAGAAAAAAATAATAACTATTCAGCTGTAAAGATTTTGATAATTCCGCAGGAATACTTTATAAAATAATGTTTAACATATTCAAATCCTTTTTTGATTACAATCAAAAAGAGATTAACCGTTTACAAAAAAAAGTTGAGGAGATAAATAGGCTTGAAGATAAGACAAGAATTTTAAAGGATAGTCAATTTGAAACAGAAACAAGAAAACTTCAAAAAACTATTCAAGCCGATGAAAGCAAGATCAATGAAATCTTGCCTTGGGCTTTTGCCTTATCTCGTGAGGCGGCTCGTCGGACCCTGGGGCAACGTCATTTTGACGTTCAACTGATTGCCGCTTTATCCCTTCATGAAGGTAAAATTAGTGAACAAAAAACAGGTGAAGGAAAAACTCTTTCCTCAGTGCCGGCTTTATATTTGAATGCACTGTCCGGACAAGGTGCTCATTTAGTCACAGTTAATGATTATCTCGCCCGCCGCGACTGCGGATGGATGGGGACAGTCTTTAATTTTTTAGGGTTAACAACAGCCGCCATGATTTCTGACAAGTCATTTTTATTTGATTTAAAATATACCGATAAAGAAGCACTTGATTGGCGTCTCCAACATCTTAAGCCAATTACACGTAAAGAAGCCTATCTGGCTGATATTACCTATGGTATCAACAGTGAATTTGGGTTCGATTATTTACGGGATAATATGGCTCAAAATCCAGATGATGCGGTGCAGCGAAAATATCACTATGCGATTATTGATGAGGCGGACTCAGTTTTAATAGATGAAGCGAGAACGCCACATATAATTTCCGCCCCAAACGAAGAAGATACTTCCAAATATTATCTTTATCCGAAAATTATTAATCAGCTTACAGAAAAACTAGATTATGTTATTGATGAAAAATTAAGGACAGCTAATTTAACCGATGCTGGCATAAAAAAAATTGAAGGAATATTAAATGTGAGTAATATTTATGAAAAA
>PCTC01000076.1:4725-6651 GCA_002786595.1 Candidatus Roizmanbacteria bacterium CG22_combo_CG10-13_8_21_14_all_34_12
TTCATATTGAGGCTTCTTTGAAAGCAAATGCGCTTTTTAAATTGGATAAGGATTATATCGTTAAAGATAACGAAGTGATCATAGTAGATGAGTTTACAGGTCGCCTGCTTCAAGGGCGGAGATTTTCTGAAGGTTTACACCAGGCAATTGAAGCCAAAGAAGGCGTCACAATCCAAAGAGAATCAAAAACACTGGCGACCGTTTCTTTGCAGAATTACTTCAGAATGTATAAAAAATTAGCCGGGATGACGGGAACGGCCACAACTGAAGCTGAAGAATTCCATAAAATTTATAATGCTGACGTTATTTCAGTACCCACCCACCTGCCGATGAAGCGAAAAGACGAGCCAGACATGATTTATAAAACGGAAAAAGGTAAATTTAATGCTGTGGTTGAAGAAATTGCCAAAAACTTTAAACTTGGTCGGCCAATCTTAGTTGGAACCACTTCAATTGAAAGAAACGAATACCTATCAATGTTACTTAAAAATAAAGGCGTCCCCCATCAGTTATTGAATGCTAAAAACCACGAACAGGAGGCAAAGATTATTGCCAGTGCCGGTGAAAAAGGTGCAGTGACCGTTGCCACAAATATGGCAGGACGCGGAGTTGATATTGTGCTTGGAGGACAACCACCGAGTAATATCAAAGATCAAAAATCAAAGATCAAAAATGAAGAAATCAAAAAATGGCAGGAAAAACATGATGAGGTTGTTAGATTGGGAGGCCTTTATGTACTCGGAACGGAAAAGCACGAATCAAGAAGAATTGATAACCAACTACGCGGTCGCTCAGGACGTCAGGGAGACCCTGGTGAGTCTAGATTTTTTGTTTCCTTGGAAGATGATTTGATGCGGATTTTTGGCGGGGAACAAATCTCAAAAATGATGACCTTTTTAAATTTTCCGGAGGATCAACCTCTGACTCATTCAATGGTGACCAAGGCCATCGAACAAGCCCAAGTGAAAGTTGAAGGATTCAACTTTGATATCAGAAAACATTTGGTTGATTTTGATGATGTTTTAAATAAACAAAGACAGATAGTCTATGAGCTAAGAAAAAAGATGCTTTTCGGTAGTAAAAATAATGCCGACTTTAAGCAAACTATTGCAGATATTTATCGAGAGGAAATATCTGTCTTGGTTAATAATTATATGATGAACATTGACCAATTAACTGATGAAGATAAAGGAAAATTGATACAGGAATTAAACATGATGATCCCGTTTGATGAAAAAGAATTGAGTTCGATGATAGAATCAAAAAATCAGGAAAAAATTGTTAACTTTTTAAATCAAATTATTGATAAACAATATAATATTAGAGAGAAAAAATTTGGAAAAGAAATTTGGGGGGATGTCATTCGGACAGTAGTTCTTTCAACAATTGATAAATTTTGGATGGACCATTTGACGGCAATTGAAGATTTACGTGAAGGAATAAATTTGCGCGGTTACGGACAGCTTGATCCGTTGGTTGAATATAAAAATGAAGCGTATTCGATGTTTGAAAAATTGATTGGAAATATTAATTTTGAAGTGACAAGAAGGTTGTTTAAAATTGAAATTAATGTTGGGCAAAATCATGATTTGCACGTGCACAATCACGAACAACCAAAGATGATTCTGCAATCAGCTTCCGCTATCGATCCTTTTAAAACAAATAACCAAGAAACAATAACTAAAAACCAAACAAATTCCAATATTCAAGGACCAATTACCAAACCTCATGGAAAATTAGGTCGCAATGAAAAGTGTTGGTGCGGGAGCGGGAAGAAGTATAAGAAGTGTCATTATCCTAATTAAAATTAACTACATTCAAAAACTTGACTTTTAAAATAATTTAGCCTTATAATATGGATGTTGGCAGTTGTTAAATTATATGTCAACCGAAATTTTGGAAAGTACAGCCGGATTGGAAACAGAG
>PCTC01000066.1 GCA_002786595.1 Candidatus Roizmanbacteria bacterium CG22_combo_CG10-13_8_21_14_all_34_12
CCGGCGAAAAATCTTCATTTAAAAAAGTATTTATTTATCCTATTCATATGTTTTGGGCAAGATTTATTACAGACAAAGGATACGAAGACGGACTCTTTCGAATACCATTAGACTTGGGTTTTGCATATATGGAATTCGTTACTTATTTTATGTTAGCCATTATGTCTCCCGCCTTTGGCGGGACCAAGAAAAAATTATGAAAATCGCTTTTATTTTCGTTTTATACAAAACTCCTCAGTCGGAAATTAAGCGTCTAAAACAGGAAGTTAAAAACTTAAAGTTAAAAGACTATAAAATTTACTTTATTGACAACACTAATAATCAACAAGGTTATGCAGCCGGTGTTAACGCCAGTATAAAAAAAGCTTTAAAAGATGGGTGCGAATTATTTACTATAGCAAATCCCGATATCAAATTGGTTTCATTAGTCCCACTAGACAAATTGGTCCAACTCTCTCCTTTTGATATCTTTGGATTTGCTATGCGTCAACAAGGCAAAACTTACTATGGAGGTAAACTTGACGAATGGCGAATGAGCGGGGAACTGAGCCAAGAAAAACCAAAATCACGTTTTATTGCTTCTGACTTCGTTTCAGGATCCTTAATGTTTATCAAGAAAAAAGTCATAGACAAGATAGGTTTCTTTAACGAGAAATATTTTATGTATTACGAGGATGTTGATTATTGTTACCGAGCTAAAAAGGTCGGATTTAAAATTGGCATTGATTCAAAAATTTCTTACGAACATTTTGAAGTTTCACAAGACGATCCTCAAAAAGAATTTTTTCTCTTTAAAAATCGTTTGAAGTTTTTATTTAAATTTGGATCTTTAAAACAAAAAATTTATGAGTTAATTAGAATTCCAAAAACTGTTTTTGAAGAAATAAAAAAAAGACCTTTTTATCTGAATTTTATCAGTCTTAACATTTCTTCTATCGTTAACAAAATACTTCACTTTGTTTTGTTTTTAATTTTAATTAATTATTTTAGACCCGAAGAATACGCTGTCTATACTTTGGCCTGGACACAAATCGGGTTACTTTTACCGTTACTGGATTTTGGTACTACTTCCTATGGCTTAGTTCACATCAACAATTTAATTAATAAAAAAATCAGGGAGCTATTCTCATTAAGGTTCTATTTATCATTAATAACTTTTATTTTGACAATAATTTTGGCAATTTTATTCCACTATCCAACATCTATCCTTATTCCTATTATTCTTATTTCTTTCGTAATTTTCGCTAACATGCTTTCCGGAACTTACCTTATTCTTACTTCAATTAAACAAAAATCATATCTCGTCTCGCTTGTTTCCATGATTTTTCAAATATCTTTGGTAATTTCATTAATTGCAGGGGTTTTAATAACCAAGCAATTAATGCCAGTTTTTATAATTACCTTTGTCTTATATAACCTTTATTCTTTGGTAAACTTTTTTCTTGTAAGACGCGAAGTTGGCCGTTTGTCTCTAAAAATTGATTTAAAGCAATGGTCAATCATTATAAAAAAATCGTTTGTTTTTCTTCTTATTAGTTTACTGGCCGGATTTTATTCCAAAGTCGATGTTCTTATTCTAAATTTTATAAAAGGTCGAGAGGCCGTCGGAATTTATTCAGCCAGCTACCGATTTTTAGACGCCTTAATGTTTGTGGTGACCGCTTATAACGTTTCTTCTATGCCATTATTTTCCAAATTAGCTAAAGAAAAAAAGGGGAATATTTTTGTAAATAAAATTAAGAAGGACGTGATTTTGGTTTTTGCAATTGGTATGTTTGTTGCTCTAGGTTTTTATTTTCTAGGGCCGATTATTTTACCGCTAGTTTATAAAACTACATATTTTCAATCAATTCAAGTTCTAAGAATAATTATATTTGCTTTACCCCTAATTCTCTTGACGTCAGTATTCCTAAACTCTATCTATGCTTTGGGTAAAGCCAAAACAATAATTTATATCTTTTTGTTTCAATTAATTTTTAATATTGGCTTAAATTTATACTTCGTTCCAAAGTTTAGTTTTTTTGGATCTGCCTATATTACCTTGTTGGGAGAAGCTATAAACACCTTGTTAACTTTTGTAGTATTAAGGTCCGTCCTTATAAGGACGGACCTTATAAAGAGAGTCCTATGAAAATTTCCGTTGATGGGGGAGCATTAAACCCAAAAAATAGTCAGAGATTTGGAACATCTGTTTTTTCAGAAAATCTCGTCAAAGCCCTGCAGCTCTATGATAAAAAAAACCAATACAAAATCTATACTTTTGAAAATTTGAAACCGAAATTATTTTGGATGAAGGGAAAGGTAAGTATTGAAGAGTTTAAAAAAAAGAGTGACATTTTTCTTGCCTTAAATCAAGCACTACCATTATATGTTGCCGGAAAAACTATTAGCTTCTGCCATGGCCTTTCATATCATTATTATCCGCAATATTATTCAAAAAAAGATGTTACTCGTCTAAACAAACAATTAAACGAAATGGCCAAAAGATCAGATAAAATAGTTGTTTCCTCCCAAAAAGTTAAAGACGAAATAACTTCGATGTATCGATACATCGAAGGAAAAGTAGTTGTGTTTCCTTTTGGTATTCCGCTTGATATGAAGAAGGGGGAAATCAAAAAGAAATATAAATACTTCATTTTTGTTGGTATGGATCATCCGATAAAAAATATTAATTTCATTAAACAGGCATTTAACGAATTTAAAAAGGATAAAAAATATAATGGTTATAAATTAAAAATTTTGACAAAAAATATTTCACGAAAAAGACTCAAAGATTTTTATCAACACGCAACTGCCTTACTGACTGCTTCTCATTACGAAAGTTTTAACTTCCCTGTTCTTGAAGCATTATCCCAAGGTTGCCCAGTCATTGGTTTAAAATCAGCAATAATTCCAGAACTAAAACCTCACGTTAATTTAGTTAATAATCTTGATGAATTTGTTGGAAATATGAAGAGAATAACTAAAAAACCAACTGTACAGTTAATTAGTCAATTGTACATTAAATTTAACTGGAAAAATTATGTTAAAAATCTAGTAAAATTATATTGAATATATGAAACTGTCTGCCGTAGTTTTGACAAAAAACGAAGAAAAAAATATTGATAGATGTTTAGGGTCGTTAGATTTTTGTGACGAGATTATTATTGTTGATGATTATTCAACTGACAATACTAAATCAAAAATAAATCCGCCAGCTGGCGGACAAAATGACAGATTAAATATTAAAATTTTTGAAAACCATTTAAACAATGATTTTGCTACTCAAAGAAACTTTGGGTTAAGTAAGACAGCTAATGATTGGATTTTGTTTATTGATGCGGACGAAGAAATAAGTGAAGAATTAAGAAAGGAAATTATAGGTCTGGATTCCCGCCTCCGCGTGAATGACACCGTTGCTTATTCCATAAAGCGCCGAGACTATTTTTGGAATAAAGAATTAAAATATGGAGAAGTTAAAAAAGTTAGAGATCAAGGAATTGTCCGTTTAGTTAAAAAAAATTCTGGAAAATGGATGGGCACGGTTCATGAAGTTTTTTATACTGCTAAAAATATTGGGCAACTAACTGGATTTCTTAATCATTATCCTCACCCAACTTTAAAGGAATTTATTAATGACATTAATAATTATTCAAGTATCCGGGCAGAAGAACTGTTTAATAGAGGAACAGGAACTAATGTTTTTGAAATTATTTTCTTCCCTTTTGGTAAATTTGTTTATAACTATTTTTTCAATTTAGGATTTTTGGATGGCCCAGCCGGTTTTACTTATGCTTTCATGATGAGTTTTCATTCTTTTTTGGTAAGAGCAAAACTTTATCAACATAATCATTCGAAAATAGTTGTTTGAAAATCGTTACGTCGTAATAGAAAATAGTATTTAGAGATTAGAAAAATCAATTTTCTAATTTCAAATTTCTATAACTACGTTACCAATTTCCAACAACCAATTTCTAATGCAAATTCTATTTTATATAACTGCTTTTTTATTTTCCTTAGGTCAATTAGGAAGAATCTCTTTTTTTAATCAGCAAGTAAACTTTTATTTATATGAAGTAATTTTGACCTTGAGTCTGTTTATTCTTTTTTTTAAATACCGTTTTAAACCGATCAAGGAAAACTGGAAAAAATTTCTGCCAATTTTTATTTTCTTGGGTATTTTACTGGTTTCACTGTTAGTTAATATAACAAAATTTACTCAATTTGAAAATTTGGTTGGTTTATTATATTTATATCGTTTGCATCTGTATTTTATTTACTTTTTTTATCTTCAATATCATACACAAAAAAATAAAAAATTTTCGAAGGTTATTAAAAACGGAATTTTTATTGTTGCTGTTTTAACTATAATCTCAACTTTAATTCAATATTTTCTTTATCCGGATCTCCGAAATTTGTTTTACCTCGGATGGGATCCACATTTATATCGGACATTCGGTGTTTTTTTTGACACATCAATAGCCGCAGCAATTTTTGGAATTTTTTTACTGACTGTCAATCAACCAATAATCAAAATAATTTATTTATTATTAGTTGCTCTAAGTTTTTCCCGTTCTATTTATCTTGGCCTTTCGTTAACTTTGATCTATTTATTTATCCGCCAAAAACAATTTATTAAAATGGGTTTATTTTTATTATTTTTTATAACTTTAATTTTTTTTATTCCAAAGCCTTCCGGTGAAGGGGTTAATTTAAAAAGATTTTATTCGATTGCTTCGCGTGCAGAAGATTATCGGCAGGGGATTGATCTCTGGAAAAAAAAGCCAGTTCTGGGATACGGTTATAATCGAATCCGTTATATAAAAAATAGTGATTCTGTTCATTCCGGTGCCGCTTTCAGTTCCAGTTTTCTTACAATTCTGGTGTCTTCCGGAATTCTGGGTTTACTAAGTTTTATTTGGACTTTATGGAGTTTAAGTAAATCAAACAAAATAGCCCCTATTTTATTGATTTTTTTATCTATTATTTCTTTGTTTGATAATGTTCTTCTACACCCGTTTATTTTGTTCTTACTATTTATTAATCTTTCTGATAAGTGACTTTGATGGTTTTTGTTTCTATATTACCGGCGATATCTTGGGCCGTTGCCACAATTTGATTATCGCCGTCTTTCAAGCGGACTGAAGTTTCGAAACTGCCATTGGCATCAACTACAACCGGTAAATCATTAATGTGAATATAAGTTTCTTTATCAGTATTTCCTTTTACTTTTATTTCCTGATTGTTGGTTGTCGAATTATCAGAAGGATCGCTAATTTCTAATTTTGGCCTGTCATTTTTATAAAAAACTTTATAAGTAATCGTGTTTTTTTCTATTTTATTATCTCTTGATTTGGCTTTAATATATACATCATTGTCACCTTTTTCCAAATCACCAATCTCTTCACTAAAAGTATCTGAAGATAATTCTATTTCCTTTACTTTTTTTGCATTTAGATAAAAATCTAAAATATCAAAATTTAATATTGATCCGGAAACGATAATTTTTGCACTGTTTGTAGCTTGAGGAATTGAGCTAATATCAATCGAGTTAAAACTGTCTTCGGTTTTTGCAATTGGTTTGATTGATGGTTGGGGAAAAAGTCCGGAAATAAAGCTCGAAGTATTTAATAAAAGTTTGATGCCAAAAGTAAAAATAAAATATAAGACAATAAAAAGGATCACGACATATAAAGCAATCGTGTTTTTCATTTTTTTTTCTTGAACTCTTTCTAATCTTCCCATGAGCCGACGGTCAGACTTGAACTGACCACCTACTGTTTACGATACAGTTGCTCTACCAGATGAGCTACGTCGGCTTGATGCAACAGTCTAAAGTTGTGAGCGGGCGAGCAGAATTGAACTGCCTACTTATCCTTGGGAAGGATACATTTTACCGGTAAACTACGCCCGCACTTATTAAACTATTATAAACTATTTTAAATTAGCGGGGAATAATCAAAACCATTCCGGCTTCAATCCTATCTGGAGTTAAAAGATTATTTGCGTTCATGATTTTTGGCCAGGCAAATAAATCTCCGTAAACTTTTTGCGAAATTATTGAAAGCGAGTCGCCTGGCTGGACAATATATTTATTCTCAACATAGGTCACTTGACCACTTGATATTGCAGAAATTTCTCCTACTGTCGGTTGACGTGGCGTAACTTGTGGAATAACTAATTTTTTTCCAACTTCTAAATTTGAAGAGTCGGAAATTTTATTGGCAACGGAAATATCATAAGCATTAAAACCTGACCCATAAAATTTCTCGGAAATATTCCAAAGGTCGTCACCTTCTTGAACAACGTATGTTTTTAATGGTTTTTTTACTTCAATTACACTCTTAACTTGTTTTGAGCCAAATTTAAATGTAGGAATTTTGAAAGCCAAATTGATTTTCATATTTTTTAAGAATATTTTATAAGTTAATGAGGAAATAATTAATGAAGCCAATAGTCCGAGAAA
>PCTC01000015.1 GCA_002786595.1 Candidatus Roizmanbacteria bacterium CG22_combo_CG10-13_8_21_14_all_34_12
GGATTGTTTTTGTGGAAAGGCCCTTTTTTTCAGAATAGATTGGAACTAATCTTCCCGTGTGAATTCTTTTTTCACCAATTTCATATTCCTTTGGTTCGATTGATATTTTTGAACCAAACTGTTTGACTAATCCGGCTACGGAAATACTTTCGCCAATTTTTAAAACTCTAATTAAATATGGCTGATTAAACCAATTAATTTCAACTAAACCAGTATCGTCTCTAACCACAACTTTTTGGATAGTAATTCTTGACCTAGTGTATTGATTTTTTGCTTCTATTATTTTTCCGGAAATCGTGACAATTTCTCCTACCTGAATTTTGCTAATTTTTGTTATTAATGAATAGTCTTCGTAGCGGGTGGGAAAATAATTAAGAAGATCAAAGTAGGTATTGATGCCGAGTAATTTAAATTTACGGATAGTGGTCGAACTAGTATTAGGAAGAGATTCAATGAGAATATCTTTCATGTTTCATCTAATAAATAATGGTGCAAAGGACGATAATATTAGTAATAAAGACGAAACAATCATAATTACTTTCCAAATGCTATTATGTTTTATTTTTTTCCCAAATATTTTCATAGTTTATAACACTTCAATCGTTTAATCGATTGAAGTAGGCTTACTTTGGACAGTCTTTAGATTTTGTAAACCCTAGTTTTTTGGCTTCTTCTTCATCACAAAACCAGCGATCGCTTGTACCCGGTTTAATCGTTATTTTATCATAGTTATAACAATCGGATGTATGATAAATTCTTGTATTATCAGCTGGTCGATAATTACCTTTGATATCACAGCCGACTTTTTTTGTTTGACAAAAACTTGACCAGACTCCCCTCCCGGCCAACTTTGCTTTGTTCTGCGATTGTTCAATCAACAGGGAATTCTCTGTGACTGTTTTCCCTTTCAGAAAATAAGCCAAACCTTCCTCGGTCATTGCTTCGTTAATCAATAGTTTATCAACAAATATATATGCCAACGTTCTGCCGAAATTATCTTTTCCAATTTTTTCATATTGAATTTTTTTATTGAAAACTAACTCTTCCATTCGTGCCTTTGCATCAACTCCCAAACAATCCTTGGGATATTCCGGCGCATTAATCTCATAAAGCCTCAATCGTTCACCATCGGACGAGTCAACTGTATCTCCATCAACAATGTTTTTTACAGTTGTTTCAACCCGATTAGATTTCTTCAAAAGATAACTATTAAGGTTCTTAAACAAAGTAGAAAAATTCAAGCTAAGAGAAGAAAAAAAAATTATCAACAGAAAAATTAAAATATTTTTTGAAATTCTCATGCTTTTACTTTATAATTTAATACCGATATAAATATCTATATAAATTATTATGATTATAAACTATAAATGTTCTAAGGTAAAACACTTCAATCGATTAAACGGTTGAAGTGTTTAGATTCCGTATCTTTTCCTCCTTTCACTTTCTCTTTTTCTTTCCCATGCCAGTTTCCAATTAACTCCATATTTTCCAGGCGCAAATATTGTATTAAAAAAATCGTCGATTATTTCTTTTGTTTTATCACGAAAAATTATATTATCAAATGCCTTAATGAGTCCATCGTGTTTGTCAATAATTAATAACTTAAATTTTGCTACTGTAGCTGTTGAAACATTCAGAGCCATGCAAATATTATGGAAATCAATATTTTTTAAAAGTAAATATATAATTGCAATTCTTTTTGCAAACATAATCCTTTCGTTATAGGAAAATACTCCATTAATGATTTCATTAAATTCATTTTTATCATCTTGATTTCCTATAATTTCAAAAAATAATCCAAACAATTTTTCCAAAACATCATCCCGTAATTTATATTTTGATATTCTTGCCATACTTTAATCGTTTGATCGATTGAAGTAATTATTAATAAAAAACATCTTCAATCAAAAATAAATAATTAAAGATTATTAGTATTAAAAAACTATGTCAACCGCTTATAACCTACAAAAATATAGAATTGGGGTATAGAAACGGGATTATTTTGTTGATATATGCAATGGCTTTTTTTAGGCAAAAAACTGTGTTTTGCGTGGTGGAACGATTCACCGTTCAATAAAGCGTGAATTCTTACAAGAGAGATGTGGATTACCTTAATAAGTTTATTTGATGGCGAATAATTTATCCGTTTTTAATCTTTTAGCCCAACATTTTTTATTATTTTGCAAAATGCCTGAGCAAATTCTGTTGATGTTTGGTATCTATCGTCTGGATTTTTTGATAAAGATTTTCTAAAAATATTTATTAATTTCTTTATATCGAGATCTTTTACTTTATATTTAAAGCTTTTTGAATAAAATTGCGCTTCAGTTATTATTTCTGGGTTTTCTATAATATCTGGAGGATTACCAAAAAAAATTGAATACGCCGTTGCTGCTAAAGAATATTCATCTGATCTTGCATCCTTTGTATTATTAATATATGTTTCTGGGCTCGTATACGACGCGGTTACGGCATCCACATCTGGAATCCATGAAGATGAACCATAATCAATAATTTTAATATGAGGCTGACTTAAAATAATATTTTTAGGTTTTATGTCCTTATGAATAAGATCATTTTCATTCATAAAATCAACTGTATCGGCCGTCTGAGTTATTATATTTGATATTTCTGAAATTGCTAATGGTTGTTTAACATCATCTGACAATCTTAAAAATAAGCTTTCTCCTTCAATTAATTCCATAATTAATAATGGTCGAATCCTACCATCTAAAGATCTTGTTTCAATATAATCATATATATTTGGTATTCCGGGATGAAAATTTTTCTTTAATTTTTCGATAGTCTTTGCTTCTAATTCAATAATATTTCTATATGACTCACCTGAATCTAACCAATCTGGTAAAAGCTCTTTCACCGCAACATACCTTTCTAAACGACTATCCCACCCTCTAAAAACGTTTGACATTCCACCCGTTCCAACATTTGGTTTTTCTTCAACTAAATAACGCGCCTTACCAGACACTTCTTTAAATTCTGTAGTGTCATCGTGAGTTGGTAATTTGAAAGGCGTAAAATCTTCACTTTTTATTAGAGCTCTTTCTTTTATTTCCCAAGAGTTTTTTCTTTTGAAATCATTTGGGGGGGGCGCAGTGTTATATTTTGTCAATCCTGGCTCGAAATTATTCATTAGTCTTTATTATAAACAATATTACGTTTTTTGCTATACTTTCTCTATGTATCTACCTCAACGGTTGCGATTTCGTTCTCAATACGATAAAGAAAAACTGTTGGCTAAATTTTTGTTTTTTTTGACAGGGGCCGTTATTTTAGGATTTATTTTTTTGTTTATACTCTTTGCCTGGTATGCAAAGGACCTGCCCTCGCCTTCTAAACTTTCGGCTCAAACCGGCTACTCGACTGTATTTTATGACCGCGACGGCAAGGTTCTTTATGACATGTATAAAGATAAAAACCGTGTCCCAGTAACTTTTGAAGAGATTCCAAAGACACTTCGAGAGGCAACGATCGCCATCGAGGATAAAAATTTTTATAAGCATGGTGGCTTTTCCCAAACTGGCATGATTAGAGCTGTTTTTAATATGTTTTTAGGTAAAGGATTACAGAGTGGATCAACAATTACCCAACAATTAATAAAAAATGTTTTATTAACTAATCGTCAAACAATAACCCGCAAAGTCCAAGAAATTATTCTTTCTTTTGAGGTAGAACGACGATACAAAAAAGACGAAATACTCCTTATGTATTTGAATGAGGCGCCTTATGGTGGTAGTTACTGGGGGGTTGGCACGGCCGCCAAAGCTTATTTTGGAAAGTCTGTCAAAGATCTTAGTTTGACAGAATCGGCCATTCTGGCCGGATTGCCCCAATCCCCGAGTCTTTATTCCCCTTTCATCGGAAAAAACGACGCTTGGAAAAATCGGACAAAAAGTGTGCTTCGTCGAATGCGTGAAGATGGATATATTACTCGTGAACAGGAAAATACTGCCTTAAAAAGAGTTGAATTGACAAGGTTTAGCGCCCCCAAGATTTTAATAGAAGCTCCTCATTTTGTCTTTTACGTCAAGGACCAAATTGAAAACGAGTACGGATCAAAGATTATTGATCGAGGCGTAAAAATTAAAACAACTTTGTCTTTAGATGTTCAACAAACCGCTGAAAAAATTGTTAAAGAAGAAATTGCTAAATTAAAGGACTTTAACGTCACCAATGGCGCTGTTGTAGTTCTTGATTCAAAAACAGGAGAGATTCTGGCCATGGTTGGCTCCTATGATTTTAATGATGAAAAATTTGGAAAATTTAATGTGGCCGAACTGGGTCAACGTCAACCTGGAAGTACTTTAAAACCGTTTACTTACGGACTTGCTTTTGAAAAAGGTTATACTCCTTCATCAATATTTATGGATGTCAAGACGGTCTTTCCCGATCAAGGCACGGAGGATTATATTCCTGTTAATTATGACGGTAAATTCAGAGGTCCGGTCCAACTCAGATTTGCACTTGGCAATTCTATCAACCTTTCAGCTGTTAAATCATTGGCAGTACTCGGTGTTCGTGATTTTTTAACCAAATTAAACGATCTTGGAATGCCTACATTTGCACCAAATTCAGAAAATCTAAAACGTTTTGGACTTTCCTTGACTCTGGGTGGTGGTGAGACAACTTTGCTTAATTTAACTTCGGCTTATTCAGTATTGGCAACCGGCGGCTTGAAACATGATGTTAGTTCAATTGGAGATATTACTGATTTTAGAGGAAAAAATATTTTTAAAAAAGTTAAGACCCAGGAAAAACGAGTATTTTCTTCAGAGGTTTCATTTTTACTTTCCCATATTTTATCTGATAATAATGCCCGGATGGAGGAATTTGGTCCCAATTCTTATCTTAATGTTCCCGGAAAAACGGTCGCTGTCAAAACCGGAACAACTGATGATAAACGGGATAACTGGACAGTTGGTTACACTAAATCGATTACCGTTGGAGTTTGGGTAGGTAACAATGATAACAGTAAAATGAATCCAAAAATTGCCTCCGGCGCTACTGGAGCCTCCCCAATTTGGTACAGAATCATGCGTGAGTTACTTAAAAAATACGATGATGGAATAATGGATAAACCGGACAAAGTCAAAGCTTTGACAATCGATGCATTTTTGGGCGGACTTCCAAAAGACGGTTATCCAACCAGATCAGAATATTTTATTGAAGGATCTGAACCAAAAGATATCTCACCTTGGTATAAGAAAATAAAAATATCAAAAGCTAACGGAAAACTTGCCAATGAAGTTGAGATAAAAAGTGGTAATTATGAAGAGAAAGATTTTATTATTATTTCGGAAAGCGATCCAGTTTCAACTGACGGTAAGAACCGTTGGCAGGAAGCCATTAATTCCTGGGCTGGTCAACAAGATGATAAATTTAAGCCACCGACGGAGACTTCGGATGCTTCTTCCGACTCAGTGATTGTCTCTATCAAGAGTCCGTCAAATCAAACAACTGTTTCTTCAGGAAATCTAAATATAAAGGCAAAAATTATATCTATTGATAAATTAAAAAATGTTAAAGTTAAACTAAACGGTGCTGAAATCAAAAACTGGAATGAAGATAAGAAGGATATTGATGAAAATATTGCTGTTCTGGAGGGGGTTTATGAACTTCAAATCGTAGCCACTAATGAAAAAGAGAAGCAGGGTGAGTCGACTATTAAGTTTGGAGTAGATAAGCCTTGGGATTATGCAACTCCAACTCCATAAAGGGTCAGTCCCTTTAGGGTCAGACCCCATTTAGTTCCTGTTTTGCTTCTTCTTCGGTGATGTTGCGGTCGGGTGAGGAATAATAAAAACGGAGGGTTAATTTATTTTCGAAAAGCGTGACGACCTCAATTTTCTGCAGTAACTTTGATTTTTCTGCCAATTGAGATATCACCTCATAGGTGTGACCTGGTCCTATTTTAAATGTTTTATCTAATTTAATAACAGCGAAAGGATGAATAGGTTTGTATGTAGGTACTAATTTAGAGTTATCAATTAAAGATTGGAAATCGAGCTCGATCATGTATACCCCGTCTTTTTCGACTATTTCTGGAATAGGCAAAGTATTAATGTTTAATTCTTTGTAAATACCTTCAATAATGCCTTTGAGGTCTGAATAATCAGTATTTACGGCGATTCCAACCTTGTATATTTCATCTGGAAGATCACCTTTTTTTGGAAAATAAACTTTAGCTATTTCAAATAATCTTAAAACATCTTTTTTTCCGGAATTGTCTTTAATATTCTTGAATAATGAAACTATTGGGTTTGTTCTTAAATATTCAATATCTTTTGATAGAGTGTTAGAAAGACGCAAGTGGTCT
>PCTC01000054.1:0-147 GCA_002786595.1 Candidatus Roizmanbacteria bacterium CG22_combo_CG10-13_8_21_14_all_34_12
CCGGTCCAATTACTTTTTTTCCAGTCGCTGTGATAATTAAATCAGCGGTTTTAAAATAAGATTCCGGGTCAACTGTCGTTGAATTAATACTAATGTAATTTACATTAAGATTTCCGAAAGTTTTTCCAATGGGCATTCCTCCAGTCA
>PCTC01000054.1:168-6116 GCA_002786595.1 Candidatus Roizmanbacteria bacterium CG22_combo_CG10-13_8_21_14_all_34_12
CCTTTTTATTTTTAAGAATATTTTTAAAAAGGATTCGATCTTTCTTCATATCAACAAAAACTATATCCTGTTTCCTTTTACCATCGTAGATATATTTAATGATTGTCATAACGGCTAGTCCAAGCGGGAAAATAAACTCCGTTTTTTTTCTGTGACCTTCAATCTCTTTAAATAATGGAATATAATCATAGATACTGTCTGTTGAAAGTTGAGCCGGAAGAGGTTGCTGGATTATGATGCCGGTTACGTCTTTATTAAAGACTTCTTTTTTTAATAAATTAGCAAAATCAATAAAATTCGGGGTTTTTGTCAAATGAATTAATTTAAAATCTATCTTCAAAGCCTTTGCCATTTCAGACTTTATTTTTACAAAAGAAAGTTGTTCTGGGGCGCTGCCGACTAAAAATACCGATAGTCCAATCCGCTTTTTTATTGTTTTGCGTTCCTTTTTAAGTATTGCTAGAAGATTATTTGCGATTTTCTTACCATCAATAAACATGGTGACAATTATACCATATTTTATACACTGGTGGCACTGACAATTCGATCGGCTTTTTCGGAAAATCTCATCAATATGACGCCTTTTGCGGTTCGTGACCGTGAAGGAATGCTGCTTATGTCCATTTTGACTATCTGACCTAAAGCGCTGGTTATTATGATTGTGGTATCTTCAGGTTCGATAATTTCAGAAAAAGCTACTGAACCAATTTTTTTATCAACAGAGGTGATTTTAACTCCTTTTCCACCTCTATGCTGCCCTTTAAAATTAGATAGTTTAGTTTTCTTCCCTATTCCCCTCTCGGTTAGCACTAAAATATCCTTTTTAAACTCTGCATCCGAAAAAACATCAGCCGCGATAACTTCATGATCTTCGGAAGGTTCTATATCCATGCCTTTGACGCCAATTGAGGCCCGTCCGGTTGATCTGATCTCTTTTTCTTTAAAAACGATTGCTTTACCATTTTTTGAAGCTAAAATAACATTTTTGGTCCCGTCAGTTAATTTAACCCAAAGAAGTTCATCACTTTTTTCCAAACGAATAGCTATAATGCCGTTGGTTCGGATGTTGATATAGTCTTCAAAAGATGATTTTTTAACAGTTCCGTACTTTGTTGACATGATCACAAACATACTTTTAGCTTTATCCATCGTTTCTACGCTATAATTAAGTATTGAAGTTATTTTTTCTTCAGGCTTAAGGGCAACGAGATTGATGATAGCTTTACCTTTGGAAATACGTGATCCAACAGGCACATCCCAAACTCGCGTTTGAAAGACTCGACCCTGGTTACTAAAGAAGAGCATATAATCGTGAGTCATTGCCGTGGTTATATAATATACATTATCAGTATCTTTTGTTTCCATTCCAGAGACTCCTTTGCCGCCCCGGTGTTGTAATCGGAAAGTTTCTCGGGGAATTTGTTTGATGTAACCTTCTTTAGTTAGAACAACAATTACTTCTTTATTTTCAATCAACTGTTCGTCAGTAATTTCGCCAGGTTTGAATTTCATCACCTGAGTTCGGCGCTCGTCTCCATATTTAGTTTTTAAATACAATATTTCGTCCCGGATAACTTTAAGAATTTTGAAAATATCCTTAAGTAAACTTTCCAAATAAGAGATAGTTTCTTTAAGAAGGGCTAACTCGTCTTCTATTTTATTTCTTTCCAAACCAGTCAAACGTCTTAACTGCATTTCCATAATTGCCTGTGCCTGAAGTAGAGATAATCCAAATTTCTTCATCAATTTTTCCTTGGCTTCTGGTTCGTCTTTGGATTTCTTAATCACCGCAATCACTTCATCAATATGATCAAGAGCAATTAGATAACCTTCGAGAATATGAGCGCGTGCTTTGGCTTCGGCTAGTTCGTACTCAGATCTTTTAACTATCACCTCAACACGATTTCTAATATAGATTTCCAATATCGTTTTTAGAGATAATGTTTGTGGAACGCCATCAACAAGAGCCACGATATTAACAGGAAAAGAAGTCTGTAGATTTGTGAATTTAAATAGATTATTTAACACTTTTTTGTAGGAAGCATCTTTTTTTAGTTCAATGACAACTCGAATTCCGTCTCGATCAGATTCATCACGAAGGTCTGAAATACCAACAATTTTTTTATCATTAACTAAGTTGGCAATTTTTTCAACCAACAAAGATTTATTGACTTGATAAGGAAGCTCATTCACTATGATAGCCATTTTACCTTTACCCATGTCCTCATCGGTTACGCGGGCCCGCATCATTATCGATTTTCTTCCAGTCGCATACATTTCTTTAATATCAGAAGCTCCGTAAATAAGGCCAGCGGTTGGAAAATCCGGACCTTTAACAAATGTCAATAAATCTTCCAAGGTGGTGTTAAACATTAATTCTTTTACATCTACCATTGGTGACTTCTTTGCTTTTTTTTCCTCACCTAATTTTGCCTTATCAATCATAAAAACTAGAGCGTCAACTAATTCTGTTAAGTTATGTGGTGGAATTTTTGTTGCCATACCGACGGCAATTCCTTCAGCGCCCATAAGTAACAGATTTGGAAGTTTGGCCGGTAAATAAACTGGTTCTTTTAAAGACCCATCAAAGTTGTCAATAAAAGGGGTCGTCTCTTTTTCAATATCGGTGACCATTTCGTCAGAAATCTTAGCCAGTTTGACTTCGGTATAACGCATGGCCGCTGGCGGATCACCGTCAATTGATCCGAAGTTACCCTGACCTTTGATTAAGGGATAACGCATGGAAAAAGTTTGAGCTAAACGGGCGAGAGCTTCATAGACCGAAGAGTCACCATGAGGATGATACTTTCCTAACACTTCTCCAACAACTTTTGCTGATTTAGAAAAACGGGCACTTGATGTCAAACCCAATTTATACATTGCATAAAGAATCCGGCGGTGGACTGGTTTTAAGCCGTCGCGAACATCAGGGAGCGCACGTGAAACGATGACAGACATTGCATAATCTAAATATGCGCGTTTCATTTCTCCATTAATTTCGGTTACCAGGATGTTATTTGCCATAAATTATTTCATTGATTTCTTAATATCTTCGAATGCTTTTTCTTTTCCTAGAAAACTTTTTGTCTTAACCCATTTTCCCGGTTCGAGTTCTTTATAATGATTGAAAAAATGTTGAATTTTTTTCTTGGTCATTTCGTCCAAATCTGAAATATCGTTAATTTTAGAAAAAAATGGGTCGACTTTTAATGTTGGAACAGCAATTATTTTTGTATCAATTCCCGCTTCGTCTTCCATCTCAAGCATCCCGATTGGTCTACTCGGGATAACAGTTCCAGGGGCCACAGAATAACTTGAAATGACCAACACATCGGTTGGATCGCCGTCTTGGGCTTTGGTTCCTGGAATAAATCCATAGTTAAATGGATAGAACATTGCCGTAAAATTAAAACGATCAACCATAACTACTCCAGAATCTTTATCGAGTTCATATTTTATTGAAGATCCTTGAGGGATTTCAATAAAAACGTTTACCTCTTGTGGAGGATTTTTTCCGACGGAAAGCTTTTTTATATCCATAAGTTTAAAATTTCTAATTTCTAATTACTAATTTCTAATCAATTTCAAATTTCTAACCTTTAATTTCTAAACTTTTTAAAATTTAGATTTAAAAATTGACTAAAAATTTCAAATTTAAAATTAAAAATTATAAGTCAAGATTGGCCATCTTGGCATGTGTAACAATAAATTTTTTTCTTGGCGGTACTTCGTCCCCCATCAACATTGAGAATACTCTATCACTTTCTTCGGCTTCTGTAATCATAATCTGTTTTAAAATTCGGCGCTCCGGATCCATCGTTGTATCCCAAAGTTGGTCAGGATTCATTTCTCCAAGACCCTTATAGCGTTGAACATTAGGTTGACTTGTTTGTTTGGTCAGCAATTGAGCCACCAGTTTGTCTTTTTTTTCATCGGAATATATGTAATGAACTTGCTTACCTTGTTGGACCTTAAAGAGAGGTGGTTGGGCTGCATAAAGATGTCCTTTACGAATTACATCGGGCATATGTCTAAAGAAAAAAGTCAAAATAAGAGTCAGGATATGTTCACCGTCAACGTCGGCATCGGTCATAATAATAATTTTGTGATAGCGAAGTTTTGCGTAATTGATATTTTCTCCAATACCCATCCCTAAAGCTATGACAAGATCTTTAATTTCTTTAAAAGCTAAAACCCTATCTAAATAAGCACGTTCAGTATTCAGGATCTTACCTCTTAAGGGAAGGATCGCTTGGAATTTACGATTACGAGCTTCCTTGGCGGTGCCGCCTGCCGAATTACCCTCAACCATAAATATTTCACAAAGTGACGGGTCTTTTTCCTGACAATCAGCTAGTTTTCCAGGAAGAGTGGCACCTTCCAAAGCCCCCTTTCTCATAACAGCTTCTTTGGCAGCTTTAGCCGCCAATCGGGCTTTCTGAGCCAAAAAAATCTTTCCAAGGATTTCTTTACCGGTTTTTGGGTTTTCTTCAAAATAGGTTTCTAAATATTCAAAAACAGTTTGTTGAACAATAGTTTGAACTTCTGAATTTCCAAGTTTTGTTTTTGTTTGTCCTTCAAATTGAAGATTGGTTGCAGGCATTTTTATATAAATAATAGCTGCGAGTCCCTCTTTAACATCATCTCCGGAAAAAGTTTCGCTATTTTTATCTTTCTCTCCTAACTCTTTTTTTGCATAATTATTTATCGCTTTAGTAAGAGCTGTTTTGAATCCGGTTAGATGGGTACCGCCTTCGTGAGTATTAATAACATTGACAAAAGAGTGAATGTTTTCATTTAGAGATAGATTGTATTGAATGGCTACTTCAACCTCTTTATCATCAACCTGTTTATGAATATAGATTGGGTCATGAAGAACTTTTTTTCCTCGATTCATGTCACGAAGTAAAGAGATGATTCCTCCATCAAAAAAATAAGCAAATTTTTCCTTAGTTTTATTATTAAAAATTCTGAAATAAACGTTATTAATCAAATACGCACGTTCTTTAACTTGTTTTTTAAAAATTCCATTATTAATTTCTATGGTTTCCTTAAAAATTTCTTTATCTGGCAAAAAAGAAACGGCCGTTCCTTGTTCAAAATTAAAATTTAAAATGGATTTTTCCACTTTTTTAACCGGCGTAATTGGGATGCCTCTTTTATATTCCTGCCTATAGATTTTGTTTTCTCTCTTAACTTCGATAATAAGATGATCGGATAAAGCATTAACAACTGAAGCGCCTACGCCATGAAGACCACCGGAAACTTTATAAGCGCCGGCGTTAAATTTACCCCCAGCGTGAAGTTTGGTCATGACAAGCTCGAGGGCGGAAACATTGTATTTGGGAACTTTATCAACCGGGATTCCCCGGCCATCATCAATGACCGTTAAGTAGTTATTGTCCTCGATCCTTATTTCAATTCGAGTACAAAAACCAGCTAAGGCCTCATCAATTGAGTTGTCAATAATTTCGTTTAAGCAGTGGTTAACACCATATTGTGCAGTAGTGCCTATGTACATCGCCGGTCTTTTTCGAACCGGTTCAAGCCCCTCAAGTACAACTATAGAATCGGCTCCGTAATCAGATTTTTTTGTAAACGCCATAAGTATTTCCACCCCTTGCCCCGCCTTTGAAAGCGGGGCTAGATTAATAAAAATTTATTTTAATTCTACTTTTCCACCGGCTGTTTCAACTTTTTTCTTAGCTTCTTCAGCGGCAGGTTTTTTCACATCAACTAACAAATCTTTTGGTGCAGACTCTACTAGTTTTTTGGCATCCATGAGTCCTAGATTAGGAAGGATTTCTCGAACGGCTTTGATTACTCCTAATTTATTGTCTCCGGCGGCGGTCAAAACAACGGTAAAGCTGGTTTTTTCTTCAGCAGCAGGGGCAGCGCCTCCAGTGACTGGAGCAGCGGCAACTGGCATAGCAGAAACACCAAATTTT
>PCTC01000003.1:0-225 GCA_002786595.1 Candidatus Roizmanbacteria bacterium CG22_combo_CG10-13_8_21_14_all_34_12
CTCTTTGTCTTTTGGATATTTTTCTTCAATGATTTCCCAAGGGTCCTTTTGAAGTCTTTTAAGAGAAAGGTTCAATTTAAAATCAGTCATATTTTTTTCAACAACAAAAACATCAATTGTGTCACCAACCGTCACGAATGAAGCGGCGTTAGAAACTTTTTCCCAAGAAATTTCAGAAATATGAATTAAACCCTCAACTCCTTCAACTTCACAGAAGACACCAAA
>PCTC01000003.1:296-6131 GCA_002786595.1 Candidatus Roizmanbacteria bacterium CG22_combo_CG10-13_8_21_14_all_34_12
CTTTATGAGAGATGTGTAGAACTGAAGCTTTTTGAGAAACGACTAAACGATTTTTTTCTTTATCAACTTCGAGAATCTTTACCTTGACTTTTTGACCGCGCATTTTTTCCGGTTGAGAAATAAAAGGTTCTGTTAATTGGATCTTAGGAATGACTCCGCGAATACCCATAAAGTTGATAAACACTCCACCTTTGCCATACTCTCCACACATAACATTAATTTCTTCTTCGTTATCTCTTTTTTTAATAAGAATATCCCATTTGCCTTTATCAAAAAATTTTCTTAAAGAAACGACCGGAAAACCGTTTTTTGACTCTTCACTAATAATCCTTACTAAAATTTTGTCCCCAACATTAAGATAAGGTATATAAGTAGAGATTTCTTTAATTTCAAGTTCACCTAAAATTGCCTGGGCTTTTCCACCAACATCAAAAATAATCCCTTTTTTTGATATCGAAGTAATTTTTGCTTCAATTTCCTTTCCTTTTTTGAGCAAGGCTGGCTTGGTTTTTTTAAGAAGCGAGTCCATGATGTTCATAATATAAATATTTCTCCTTTTTCCGACTTACGAGATTAATAATATACCAAACAGAATGCTCATTATCAAGAGAATCCTTGATATTCAAAAGACTTTATGTTATATTATAGGGTGTTATGGAAAATATATTACTTCCCTCTTTGGCTGACAGGTTTATAAAACACCTGGGATCCCAAGGAAAATCGTCTTTTACAATCGTGGCCTATAAGAAGGATCTTGAACAATTTGTTGGCTACTTAACTACTCAAGAGATTTCTGATATTCGAGAAGTAAAAAGGGGACATATTGATGGTTTTATCAATAAATTGATTGCAGATAACTATACAAAAAAATCTGCTTCAAGAAAGTTAAACTCTATCAGAACTTTTTTCCGCTATCTAAAAAATGACGGTGTTATTGAACAAAATCCATCACTTGATGTTTCTCATCCAAAATATATTCAATCAGCCCCACGAATATTTTCTAAATTGGAATATCGAGCTTTAAGAGATTTTGCCAAGGAAGAACCTAGGACCTATGCCCTAGTCGAGATTCTTCTTCAAACCGGTATAAAAATTGGAGAATTAGCTGGATTAAAAACTGAAGATATTAAAGAGTCAACTATCCATATATGCCAATATGGAAAAACACCAACTAGGGATATCCCGCTAAATAAAGCTGTGAAAAAATCTATAGAAGACTATCTTAAAGATCGATCTAATCAAAAAAATGATGGCCATCTTTTTATTACCCGAACTGGACATCCCCTACTTATTAGAAATATTCGCCAAATTATTTCCCGTTGCTTTCGAGAAGTTGGTATTGAAAAAGCAACCGTAAACGATTTTAGAAATACTTTTATTGCCCATCAACTTAAAAATGGAGCTTCTGTAGAATATATTGCTAAACTCGTTGGTCACCGTAGACTTTCTTCAACCGAGCGCTTCTTGAACGTGGTTAAAGAAGAGATCCAGAAAAAAGAAGGACTTGGGGAACTATAATTCTACATAAAAATTTCTAATTTTTAATTAACCTAATTGACCTAAAAAATATCCAATATCTAAATTCCAATTGGGAATAATTGGTTATTAATTAGACCAATTAGAGTAATTAGGTTAATTAGGTCAATTTGTTGTTTTTTCTCCTTGACAATCAATGTGTACTTGTTTATGATTTGTGGATAAGTTATCCACATTGTTAAATTATGTCCTTAATATCCTCTTACTGGGAAAGCTTTGTAAAAAAGCTTGTAGAAGAAAATAAAGATAAGAGATCGGTCATCCCATCTCTTTTAAATCAGGCAAAGATCGTTGAGTTAAATGATGATAAGATCTCTCTCTCTGTTGCTAGTCCTGGAGCTTATGATTTTTTAGCAAAAAGATCGCACGAAATTGAACAACGTTTTTTTAATCATTCCCAAAAGAAAATTGAGATAGAGTTTATTGTAAAAATGCCTTCGAAAAAAACTGTGTCCGCCCCCCTACTCTCTTTTGAGCCAAGTATTGAGGATGTATTTGCAAAAGCTGGTTTAAATAAAAAATATAATTTTGATAATTTTGCCGTCTCTACATCTAATCAAGTAGCCTATGCAGCCGCTCAAGCCGTCGTTAAAAACCCGGGTAGTGCCTACAATCCCCTATTTTTGTATGGGGGAGTGGGCGTCGGAAAAACCCACATTGCTCAATCTGTAGCTAAAAAAATATTGGAGGAAGACCGAAACCAAAAAGTTTATTTTTGCCCTGGGGATAATTTTACTAATGAATTAATTGAGTCTATCCGCGGAAAGGCCACCGGTCGTTTTCGACAAAAATATCGTTATTTAAATTTACTTATCATTGACGACATTCAGTTTATTGCCGGTAAAAATGCTGTCCAAGAAGAGTTTTTTCACACTTTTAATGCAATCGCATCGTCCGGTGGTCAAATTATATTAACATCCGATAGGCCACCAAGTGCAATTAAAAATTTAGAGGATCGTCTTCATTCAAGATTTTTAGGTGGTTTAACTGTTGACATTCAACCGCCGGATTTTGAATTAAGATCGGCTATTCTATTAATTAAGGCTAAAGAAAAAAATATCAACGTCGATATTGAGGCAGTTAAAATTATTGCAGAAAGAATAACTGACTGCCGTGGCCTTGAAGGAGCGCTTCTCTCGATTTACGCCAAAGTTTTTGGAACTAAAGAACAGGTTGATTTGGAAGCGGTGGAAATGTTTTTTTCTCAAGATAATAAAGAAAGTAAAAAAAGAGTCAATCCTTCCGATGTTATAAAAACCGTTTGCTCTTTTTATAATATTAAACAATCCCATCTTAAGGGTCCGTCTCGAGCCGCTTCAATTGCTTTTTATCGACAGATAACCATGTACATTTTATTAAGGGAGTTGGGATTAACATTGTCTGCCGTGGCTGAGATGTTAAATAGAAAAGATCATACGACCGCCCTCCATGCCAAACAAAAGGTTGGTAACCTTATTCTTCACGACTTAAATTTAAAAAAAGAGGTCGATACAATCACCCAATCACTATTTCAATCAACATAGCGCCCACCCTTTTTACACATATATTTTTTTCGATTCTTTTTGCCTTGAAAATCCAAATCTATTTTTATACACTTATACACACACTCTATTACTACTATAAATAGATATAAAACAATTAAAAATGAAAATCCAATTACAAAAAAATGAATTTTTAGAAAAAATAGAACTATCTTCCCGCTTTACTTCTTCTAAACTATCCTCCTCAACCTCTCTTCAAGGAGTTTGTCTTATTGGGGAAGAAAAAAATATTCATTTTTATTCAACAGACTTAAATTATTATTATCATTCAATATTAAAGAATGAGAATAATAATAAATTTAAAATAATCATTGAGCCAAAAAAAATCATCGAATTTTTATCCCTTCTCCCGGAAGTTAAAATTGAAATAGAGATAAAGGAAAAAGCCATAGTGATTACTCAAGGAAAGATTAAGGGTCAATTTCCTCTTTTTTCGGATGCAGATTTTCCTTTTCCTCCAAAAAACACAGAAGAAAGACAGAAGATAAAAACCTCCTTTTTTAAAGAAAACCTCCCTTTTCTCTTTTTTGCCGCCTCAACGGACGAAACCAGACCGGTGTTGACAGGGGTTAATTTTGTAACCAATAATGAAGATCTTCAACTTGTGGCAACAGACGGTTTTAGGCTCTCTCTCTTAACGCTAAAAAAAGACCTACCTTTTTCTTCAATGATTATTCCAACTGGGTTTTTAATAAACACACAGCGACTTATTAACAATGAAAAAGAAATAGAATTTAGCTATCTTAAAAACGAAAAGCTTTTAGCCTTTTTTATTGGTGAAAATGATATTTATGTACGAATGATTGAGGGAGAATATCCCCCTTTTGAAAAAGTTATTCCAATTGAGAAAAAAACCACCGTTACAATTGATGCCGATGAATTTTTAAGAAGCGTGAAACTTGTATCTGTTTTTTCCAGAGAGTTTTCCAATATTATAATAATGGAGGTGGAAAAAGGCTCTGTAAAATTTATTCCAAAAGTCGGACAAGGAGAAGAAGATGTTGTTTATCAGGAAGCAAAGATTGAGGGGGAAACCCAAAAAATAGCCTTTAATTATAAATATTTAATTGATTTTTTAAACCAAGCTTCTAAAAAAAAGGTTATTATTGAGCTACTAAGGTCAGATGCCCCAGCCGTTTTTAAAATAGAAGGGGTTAATAATTTTTTTCACATAATCATGCCTGTCCGGATTCAGGAGTAGAGAGTCGTTGTTAGAAAATTGAAATTAGTTTTTAAATACTATTTTCAAGTTTCTAATTTCTATTACAAGTTACAAATTTCCAACAACAAATTTCTAAAAAATGGAGTCTTTTATCTTAGACACTAATCTTTTCTTCAATATTGGAGCTGGCCTTGAGATGGGAAAAAATACGGAAGAGATTGTTGTAAAACTGACAGAAACAATAAAAAAACTCAAAAAAAATTCAAAAGCTAATTTTTATATGCCCCCACGGGTTGTTGATGAATTTTTAAGTTTTTTTGAGGATAAAGAACAAGGATTTATAAAAAACTTCTTATCAGTCGTAGATATTAAATCACCAAACTCATCTGGGGCTGATTTTTCCAGTAAGATATTTTATCAACTAATTGAAGATATTAGGAATCGTAGCTACCGTGGATTAAATATTGCTGAAGAAGAGATTATTAAAGCAGGAGAAATGACCTCAGGTAAAAAATATGAGTCCAAAAAAGATTTTCAGATAGAAATTGGAAAATTTATAAAAAACTTTCGTAATCGCTATCGTAATGCAACTAGAACAGGTTTTTTAGACAGTGTGGCCGACCTAGATTTAATTGTTTTATCAAAAGAAGTTAATGGTTTTTTAGTGACAAGCGACGAAGGGGTTTTGTCTTGGGGAAGATCTTTTGGGATTAAAGAGATGCCCGCCTCAGTTTTTCAGAAACGACTCGAAGATCTTCTTCTTTAGACACTTCTTCCTCGTCAGGAATAAGAACCGAAACCCAATCAAGCATTTTATCTGTAATGGTTTTTTGAGGGGCTTCTTGATATAGGAGGTGGGAGGATAAAATAGTAATTAATTTTTTTTTCATCTCCTCGGTTGGGACAACTAAGTAGAGATGATAAAAATAAGGAGATCGAGAAACAATCGTCAAAGTATAAAAACCAAATCTTTTTCCAAAATAAAAATGTGAAAGCATTTCCCATCGTAAAGTAACTCCTGCCGCATCAATTCCGAAAGTGGTAATTTTATTTTCAACATTAGGAGGGGGTGTGATTGTTAGGACGTAAAAAATAAAAACTAACGCCCAGATAGGGATAATTAAGATTTTATCTCCGAAAAAAAATACAATAAGAGATAATAAAAAAGCTACCGTTAAATAAAACTTAAGAATCAACATAGACTGTTTTTTAAATGGGCGCAAAGGAGCTCTCCATGAAAATTTTACCTGAGGGTTTTCATTCATGTATACAGAATACTAGTAAAGTTGAAATCTGTCAATTGTATGCTATAATAAATACTATATGGATAGTTTTAATAAGGTAATTTCATTTGTTTTGGGTTTGATTGTTGTTTTGGTATTTTTTGCTGTGGTTACAGGAAAAATTAATTTAAAAAGTAAAACAAGCACAACGTCAACTTCAAAATCAACCATAACTCCAACTCCTATTCAAAAAAGCAGCGGGGGTTTCTTTGGATTTTTTAAATCCGCCAGCCCAACACCTACTCCCACTCAAAAACCATCGTCAATTACAATAAATACAAGCGAAAACAATGTTTATAAACAAAATAATCAG
>PCTC01000020.1 GCA_002786595.1 Candidatus Roizmanbacteria bacterium CG22_combo_CG10-13_8_21_14_all_34_12
TGCCTTAACGATTAATAACAAATTTATTGAGAACGTTATTGACAATAATAAAGATTTAAAAATTATTGTTATTGCCGGAACTAATGGAAAAACGACTTCAACTGCACTCTTGAAATTTATTCTAGAAAAATCAGGCAAAAAAGTTTTTACTAATAATGAAGGGGCTAATTTATTAAACGGCGTCGCATCAACGATCATCAAAAATAGCAATTTACTTTCAAAACTAAAATTTGATTTTGCTATTTTTGAAAGCGACGAATTTAACTTACCATTGCTTCTTGGAGAGATTTCCCCTGATAAAATTCTTATTTTGAATCTTTTCCGTGATCAGCTTGACCGTTATGGAGAAGTGAATACGATTGCTTTGAAGTGGCTGGAGTCTTTAAAAACTTTGGCCTACAAAACGGAAGTTTTTATTAATGGCGACGATCCGCAGCTTTATTTCATCGGTACCAAACTAACTCAAAAAGTTCAGTATTTTGGAATTGAAAAAAAATTAATGAAACTAAAGGATATCCCCAACGATGTTGATTCAATTTACTGTCCTGTCTGTTTGTCATTGCTAAAATATAATCAACTGTCTTATGCACATTTGGGAGATTTTTACTGCTCCCACTGTAAATTTAAGAGAGAAGAGGTGACTGATTTTTCAAAAGAAAAAATAACCTATCCAATGAAGGGTTTATATAATGTATATAATACAAACGCAATTCTTCAACTCTTTGAGTCATTAAATATTGTTATTCCCAAGAATGTAGGAAACATAAATAAATGGCTCGCCGATTTTGTTCCTGCCTTTGGCCGGCAAGAAGAAATTATTTACAAAAACCGTAAAGTATTTATTCTTCTTTCCAAAAACCCGGCTGGATTTAATCAGTCTATTCAAACTGTTTCTGAAATTACGAATAAGAACAAAGCTAGCTTTTTGATAATTCTTAACAACAGAATTCCTGATGGGCTAGATATTTCTTGGATCTGGGATGTTGATTTCCAGCCAATTCTTGATGTTGCCAATAATATCTATGTTTCCGGTGATCGTGTTTATGATATAAATCTCCGACTAAGATATGAAAATGATGTAAGAAATATTATGACTTTTGAAAATTTATCTGATGCAATTGAATCAATCGTCAGTAAAACAAAAGAAGGGGAAAGATTATATATCTTACCAACCTATTCAGCAATGCTGGAAGTACGCAAAATATTATTAGGACGTAAACTATTATGAAAATTAATATCGGCTGGCTTTATCCTGATCTCATGAATACTTATGGTGATCGGGGGAATATTATTGCTTTAAGCCATCGTGCAAAAATGATGGGAATTAAATCAGCTGTAAATAAAATCTCTATTAACGAACCTGGGGATTTGATTTTAAAGATGGATATTCTTTTTATGGGTGGAGCTCAAGATAAACAACAGGAAATTGTAAATCAGGATTTAAAAAATAAAGGATTATTTTTGAAAAAAGCAATCAATGATGGAGTTCCCGGACTATACGTTTGTGGCGCCTACCAGTTTTTAGGAAAATATTATAAAGAAGCTGACGGTAAAATAATTGATGGAATAGGAGTTTTTGATTTATATACTGAAAGCTCAAAATTTGGTGATCCCCGTTGTATCGGAAATATTGTTATTGAATCAACATTATTTCCAAAAATAAAACTTGTTGGTTTTGAAAATCACGGTGGAAGAACGTATTTGGCCGATAAAAAACAAGCTTTTGCAACAGTTTTCAAAGGTTATGGAAATAATGGAGAAGATAAAACTGAGGGAATTTATTTTAAAAACAGTTTTGGTACTTATCTACACGGACCAATTCTTCCAAAAAATCCCGAGATCGCCGATTATTTAATTGAAAAAGCATTGGAACGGAAATATCGTAACGTAGGGGTCGAGCGTGATCGACCCTTAAAAAAGATTAATAATAGTTGGGAAGAAAAGGCCAGAAGTTGGGTAATAGATAGACTATAATTTTTAAATATTAAAGATTAAATCTTAATTGTTAAATAAACTGTTAAAGTTTAAACAGTTAAACATGAAAACGTTTAATATTTAATTGTTTAATATTTATTTAACCTTTAACATTTAATATTTAAGATTTAATCTATGAGTTTTGTCCACTTGCATGTTCACACAGGATATTCGTTGTTGGACGGCATGTGTCGGATCGATGATCTTATTGATAAGGCAATTGCCGAAAAAATGCCGGCGGTAGCCATCACCGATCATGGAGCTCTTTATGGTGCTTTTAAATTTTTTGTTAAAGCCCAAGAAAAAGGTATAAAACCAATTATTGGCGTTGAAACTTATAAAGCAAAAAATTCTCGTTTGGATAAAAAAGCCGGAGTTGACCGGGACCAATATCATCTTGTTTTACTTGCTAAAAATTTAACCGGCTATCAAAATCTTCTAAAAATTGTCACCAATGCCTTTCTTGAAGGATTTTATTACAAACCTAGAATTGATTTTGAAGTTTTGGAAAAATATCATGAGGGAATTATTGCTTTATCCGCCTGTTTAAATGGAGAAATTCCAGCATTAATTTTAGAAAATCAAACAAAGCAAGCAGAAATTATTTTACAAAAATACTTGGATATTTTTAAAGATGATTTTTATTTAGAGATTCAAAGGCATCATAGAATAGAAGAACTTGATCGGGTTAATAAAGAATTAATTAGACTTTCAAGAAAGTTTGGCGTCCCATTGGTTGCTACTAATGATGTCCATTATTTGGAAAAAGAAGATGCTTATGCTCAAGAAGTTCTTCTCTGCATCCAAACTCAAAGAACCATGGTTGAAAAAAATCGTCCGATGTCGATGATCAACGTACCCGACTATTATTTTAAGTCAACCGCCGAAATGAAGGGTAGTTTTATCGATTTGCCCGAGGCTATTGAAAATACGGTCAGGATTGCCGAAAAATGCAATGTTGAAATTCCCAATGGTAAATGGATTTTACCTAAATTTGAAACTCCTAAAAATATACCTGTGGCGCAGTATTTGAACCAACTGGTTGAGGACAGAAAAAAAAGAGTGGCTTCATATTCTCAGGATTTAGTCAATAAAAGAGTTCAATATGAATTAAATATTATTAACAATAAAGGCTACTCAACGTATTTTTTAATCGTTCAGGACTTCGTTAACTGGGCTAAAAATCAGGGGATAGCCGTTGGGCCGGGGAGAGGGTCCGTCGCCGGATCATTAGTTGCCTATATTCTTGGGATTACTGACATTAATCCGATCGATCAAAATTTACCGTTTGAGCGATTTTTGAACCCGGACCGTCCCACTCCACCAGATATTGATATTGATTTTGCCGATATTCGACGCGACGAGGTCTTAAAATACGTCACTAATAAATACGGAGAAGATAAAGTTGCCCAAATAATTACTTTTGGAAAAATGGAAGCCAGGCTTTCGGTTCGTGATGTGTCGAGAGCCCTTGGTATGTCTTATTCTACAGGCGATCGACTGGCGAAGATGATTCCATTTGGAAAGCAGGGATTTAATATGACTATTTCTCAAGCGCTTGAGGAATCTGCCCAATTAAAATTTGCCTATCAAACCGAGCCGGAAACCAAAAAGATACTGGACGTTGCCCGACGTCTTGAAGGCTTACCGCGCCACTCTTCCGTCCATGCTGCCGGCGTCGTCATTTCTGATAAAAATTTATCGGAGTATGTTCCTCTTCAAAGAGACAATAAAGAAGGAAAAATTATCACCCAATATGATATGTACTGTATTGATCTAAATGCCGTATCAAATCAAAAAGCAGTTGGTCTTCTCAAAGTTGATTTTTTGGGACTTCGAAACCTAACAATTATCGAAGAAGCTTTAAAATATGTGGAAAAGAATTCCGGAATCAAAATTGATATCCATCATGTTCCGGTCGATGATAAAAAAACATACGAATTAATTTCAAGAGGCGATACTATTGGCGTCTTTCAACTTGAATCCGGTGGAATGAAGCATTTGGCTAAGGAGCTAAAGCCAAATAAATTATCGGATATTTCCGCCATGGTGGCGCTTTACCGGCCGGGACCAATGGATCTTATTCCTTCATTTTTGGAAGGCAAAGCCAATGCTAAAAAAATTAAATATCCTCATCCTGATCTTAAATCGGTACTTGAAGAAACTTACGGTGTTTTAGTTTATCAGGAACAGGTAATGGAAATTGCTCATAAATTAGCTGGTTTTTCGATGAGCGAAGCAGACAATCTTCGTATGGCGATGGGGAAAAAGAAAAAGGAATTAATGAAAAAAGATAAAGTAAAGTTTTTCAAGGGTTGTGAAAAAAATGGTTATAAAACTTCGATGATAGAAAAAGTCTGGAACTTCATGGAAAAATTTGCTGCCTATGGATTCAATAAACCTCATTCAGCCTCATACGGATTAATCGCTTACTGGACTGCTTACATTAAAGCTAACTATCCGGTTGAATACATGACTGCTCTTTTAACGGCAGAGCTTCATGGAGTCGCTGGCCCACAGCGAGAAATTAAAATGTCCCAGGCAATTGAAGAATGCCGGAGGATGGAAATAAAAGTCTTGCCTCCGGATATTAATAAATCAATCTATAGTTTTTCAATTGAAGGACCAGAAATCCGTTTCGGACTCTCGGCTTTAAAAAATGTCGGTACAGCTGCAATTGATTCTATCCTTGAAGAGCGGGCAAAAGGACAATTTCACGGTTTGAAAGATTTTCTTTCACGGGTTGATTTACGACGGGTTAATAAAAGAACACTTGAAAGCTTGATTAAGTCCGGAGCATTTTCAAATTTTGGTAATAAAGCTACCCTGATGTTTAATTTTCCTTTAATTGTGGCGGATATTCAAAGAACAAAAACAAAATCAGAAAAAGGACAATATGATCTTTTTGTTTCTTCAGAAGAAACAAAATATACTGACAATTTTAAAGTTATTCCTGAATATGAAGAGGATGTCTTATTCACAATGGAGCGGGAAGTAATTGGCTTTTTAATTGGTAAAAACCCGATGGCAAAATTTAAAGCCATTATTGAAAAAAAAACTACTAAAAAAATTGGGGAAGTAAATATTCAAGATGCTAACAAGCCAGTAATTCTGGCTGGTCTTATTTGCGGGAAAAAAATTGTTAAAACTAAAAAAAATAATGAAGAGATGGCAATACTTCAAATCTTTGATGAAAGTGGTACTATCGAAGTGGTCGTCTTTCCCCGAAGTTATACGATTTTAAAATCTTTCTTGAACATTAATAAAATTATAATGTTAAAAGGAAAAGTCAACGAACGGGAGGGCCGAATCGGAATTATTCTCGAAAACGCCGTGGATTTGGAGAAAGTAAATCAAAATTAAATTAAGGTCCGTCTTTATAAAGACAGTCTTAAATAAGACTGTCTTTATTTAAACTTTTCATATGAAATATCAAGAAAAAAAGTATAAAGTAGATTCTTTTGTAACAATATCAAAACTATTAAATGAAAAAGGGGCAAAAAATGAGAAAGAGGTTGTTACAATGCATTATTACACACAGCAACCAAATAACGAAGTCGTTAAACTAGTTGAATATGATAATCACAATGAAATTCATATACTGACAGAATCTAATGGTAAATATCTTCTTAAACAAAAGATTCCAGTACTAACAACTGAGGCAGGCCTAAAATGGCTTAAAGATAAAGGCTATAAAATAGTTGATCTTGTCAAAATGGTCTACACTGATTATGAATATAAAAACGGAATAGTTGGATTGTATGTAATTAATGATTTTCTTTATTCTGTAATCCTAGATTTTCCCGAAGGGCAACTTAAAACTATAGAAAATGAGTTCGGATTAAGTAACATAGAAATAATTAATATTCCTTATAATAAACTTCTTGATCAATTGGGTCGCCTACATTCAGTGGATCTGTAATATAAAAATACCACTTTTGTAGGTTATAAGCAGTTGACTTCAAATTAAAGACAGTCTTTAGCTCTAAAAAAATACGTTGAGAACGGATTTTATCACATCTATAATCGTGGCGTAGAAAAAAGAAATATCTTTTTAGACGAACAGGATTATAAAGTTTTTCTTAGTTACTTAAAGCTTTAC
>PCTC01000006.1:0-5980 GCA_002786595.1 Candidatus Roizmanbacteria bacterium CG22_combo_CG10-13_8_21_14_all_34_12
GCAATTTCCTGCTCGACTTGGAATAGTAATGTATTTGCTTGTTCAGTCATGTTCTTATATGGCTTAAGTTTCAAAAAATGTAATTGATTGGTTTGATCGGTATATTGAAAAAAATAACTTTCAATTAATTCTACTAAACACTATAGAATTTAAAATATCTTCAAACTCCTCTTGATTTGTTGCTCCATTAAAAAATCTAATAAATTCAAAAAACCTCCCATCATGGATAAAAAATACTTCTTCTCCACCTTTAATATTATCACCCGTTTCGGATTCTATCCAACTTCTTCTCATTGCTCTCTCCCCTGCTATTGTGACATATTTTTTATCAGTAGGTTTAGGTACGGAAAGGGGCCCTTTTTCTTGTTCACGATCAAAGTCATCAACTAATTCATCAAGAGTTTTTCCAGCAGGATTATCAGAAATATAAATATCTATTTTAACTCCATCATTATTATTAAGTGATATAAAATCAAGGCCTCCGTTCATTGGCTGTTCCGTGACTTTATAAACGGAAGGATAATTGAAAGACAGACCTGTTCCTTGATGCGTGTAAATATATTTAGTTTCATTAGGTGGAATTGAAATAGTAGAAACATATGTTGGGGTAATGGTTGGAGAAAAATTATTAATAGTCAAAGGATTGGATTTATTCGCCAAATTCTTTCCTAATAAAATACCACTAATAAAAATTAGAGAAATTAGTAAGACAAAAAATATTATTTTTAATATTTTCATACATTAAATATAGCAGAAAATTAATTTAACTTTTTCCAAACCTCCATCCTTTTCTCTCTTGCTTCTTTTTCCGCAGACAACAATTCATCCTGATATTTTATCTTGGCTCTCTTCTCATAAAGAACAACTTTGACTAATCCATTTTTCACTAATTCGATATTAAGTTATTTATTAACTATCACAATCACATATAATGGTCTTGAAAAATCACAGGGTTTTTATCTACGATCAAATAATTTTATTGACAAACTTCCCTTATTCGCGGCCAAGCTCTATCCACAGAAAAATTGGTATGAACGAGATATATATTTTACTACCGCTGACGGAGGCGATCGCTACCTTAAAGACAAAATTGACTAAATGTTATGAAGCCGAACTGTTAAAATAATTGCCGTGTCTGGACTACAAGGATTAATTCACAATATATGTAATATTTGACATAAAATTATACATATGTTATGATTCATTCATATGAAAAAAGTTATAAAAAAAACAAAAGAGTACACCTATTCACTAGTGCCGGAACTTATTTCTGCCTCTGATCTGCAAAGAAAATCCGGAAAGATTCTTCGAATGCTAAAAGATTCCACTCAACCATATTTTATTGTGAAAAATAATAAACCTACTGGGGTTATTGTTGGAATTAACGAATATGAAAGGCTAAAAAAGATTCAAGAAGAATGGGAATGGGCAGATACAATTGCAGCAATAAAAGATGGTGAAAAAGCTTTAAAAGAGGGAACAATAAAAAAACTAGATGGATCAATTTATGATCTTTGGAAATCATTACAAGACAAAAACGATGACTGAAATTTACTACTCACCTAGATTTAAAAAGTCATTAAAAAAACTTCCTCTTTCGGTAATCGAAAATTTAAATTTCAAACTTTCTTTATTTGCAATAAATCCTTTTAATCCATCCCTAAAAACTCATAAGTTAACAGGTAAATTAAGTCAATATTATTCTTTTTCGATAACAAATTCTTATAGAATTATTTTTTACTTTATAAGTAACAATAAAGCTTTTTTTATAAATATAGGAACTCACGAAATATATAAAAATTAAATTTTTGTGATAATATTAAGAATAATTTTATGTTTCAAAGTCCAACCCATGGAGAAGTTGATCTGGAAAAATTAAGACATATTGTGTCCTCATATATGGCCGAGGACAAAAAAGCCAAATATGAAATAATCGTCGGGACCGACTCGCAGAAAATAGAGAAGGGGGGATACGATTTTGTCTCGGCTCTAGTCATCCATAGAATTGGTTTGGGCGGAATTTATTTTTGGAAGAGAGAAATTAATAATAAAAAAATGGGGCTAAAAGAAAGGATTTACCGGGAAGCAACCATGTCTCTTCAAACTTCAGAAAACTTTGTCGAACTTTTTAAAACCAACGGAATCTCCCGCTATGATATTCAAATACATGTTGATATAGGACCAAATGGAGAAACCAGAACGATGATCAATGAGATCAGCGGAATGATAAGGGGGAGTGGGTATGAGGTGAAAATAAAACCCTATTCTTACGGTGCTTCAAAAGTAGCAGATCGTTATACTTAAAGATACTCTCTTATATTCGCATCAGTTATGACAAAGCTCGTTCCTTCGCCTTTAACCAGTTTGTAGGCAACTTTGCGGGCAATACCTTCAACGGTTCGTTCCAAACTTCTGATTCCTGAATCAAATCCCAAAGGTCTCGCGATCTTCATCCAGACAGAATCGTCAATTTTTATATTCTCCGGCAATAGCCCAACCTCTTTGATATAGTGCGGGAAAACATAATTTTTGGCAATAGCGATTTTTTCTTCATCGGTGTAAGACGGCATTTGGATCACTTCCAACCGGTCCATAACGGCCGTCGAAATATTATTGGTATTGTTGGCGGTGGCAATAAAAAGAACTTGTGACAGATCTACGGGATAGTCAATAAAATAATCGGTAAAATTGTTGTTTTGTCCTGGATCCAAAAGTTCAATCAAGACACCCATAATGGCTGCCCGGGATTCCGGTGTGATCCTATCCAGTTCATCAAGTAAAATGACAGGATTGATAGCGTCAGCCCGTCTCAAAGAGCGAATGATCATTCCCGGTTCCGCCTCGGGTGAGGTCTTTGACTGTCCGCGCAGATCTAATGCTGAGGATAATCCTCCAAAAGGAATCCTCATAAATTTCCGCCCCAATGCTTCGGCCACCGACTTGGCAAAGGTGGTTTTTCCGGTTCCGGCCAGTCCAACGAAAAATAAATTTGGCGCATGAAAGAGATTGGCGGTAGGGGATTTCTTTTGCAAGATCAAAACCGAAATAAATTCAATAATTCTTTGTTTAATTTTTTCCAAGCCGAAATGATTTTGTTCCAAGATCTGTTTAGCCCGATCAATATCAAGAAAATCATCTGTCTTTTTACTCCATGGAATATTGACAATCCAGTCGATGTATTTTGCGGTGATATCAAGTTGAGCAAGATTGCCACCATGTTTTAGAGTTAGATAAATTCGCTCAATTTGCTCGGCCGCCTTGTCATGAAGGTTAGCAGGCAAATCAGCCGACTGCAAAAGAGTCTTTAATTTTTCTATTTCTGACAAGCTATTGGTTTCATCCATATTGTTGGTCCCGACTAAATCAGGATTAGCAGACTAATCGGTTATTTGATAACTTCCCCTTGACAACAGATTTTTTTTTGGGTATATTTCATCATATAAAAATTATAAGTTAAATACAAATTTTAAATATGTCAAAAGCACAAGGTAATATTAAACCTCTTTTTGATTACGTATTGATTCGTCCTGTTGAAGGAGAATCAAAAACTCCTTCCGGTATTGTCCTTCCCGATTCTGTTGAAAAAAAATCCCAAGTCGGGGAAGTGATGGCAATTGGGCCGGGATCAGATTGTTGTGGTGGTGACTGTTGTGGAGAAGACGACAAGAAATGCGTAGCAATGGTTGTTAAGGTTGGTCAGAAAGTTATTTATAAAAAATGGGGAGGGAACGAAGTAAAAGTTGGGAATGTTGAATGGTTATTACTTGAACAGAAAGATGTAATGGCAATTGTGGAATAAAAATTATAAATTTTAAAATTTAATTATGGCAAAACAAATAATTTACGGAGCAGAAGCTCGAAAAAAACTTCTTGATGGTGTTGATAAATTAACAAAAGCGGTTGCAACAACTCTCGGGCCTAAAGGCAGAAATATTGGTTTAGAGAGGAAATGGGGTGGGCCTAGTGTCATCCACGATGGAGTTTCAGTTGCTAAAGAAATTGAATTAGAAGATGCATTTGAAAATATGGGCGCCCAGTTGGTAAAAGAAGCCGCTTCAAAAACTGCGGACATCGCAGGAGACGGAACAACGACTGCAACCATTTTAACCCGTGCTATAGTTTCACAAGGAATAAAGATGATCACTGCTGGCGCAAATCCAATGGGAATGCGATCAGGTTTACTTAAAGGGTCGGCTTATGTTGTTGCTGAACTAAAAAAAATGGCAAAAACAATTACTCTGAAAGATGCTGCAAATGTTGCCACTATTTCAGCCGGAGATGCAGAACTTGGAAATCTTATTGCCGAAGCTTTGAAAAAGGTTGGTGGTAAAGACGGAGTTGTCACTGTGGAAGAAGGAAAAAGTTTAGAGACGACTTTTGATCATAAAGAAGGGATGCAATTTGATCGGGGATTCGCCTCTCCATATTTTGCAACCGATTCTGATAAGATGGTTGCCGAAATTGAAGATGCTTATATCTTGATTACTGACAAAAAAATCACTGCAGTCTCGGACTTATTACCATTTTTGGAAAAGTTCGTAAAAGTTTCCAAGAATTTGGTGATCATTGCTGAAGAGATTGAAGGTGAAGCTTTAGCAACATTAGTTGTCAACAAACTTCGGGGAACATTTAATGCTCTAGTCGTTAAAGCTCCAGGATTTGGAGACAGAAGAAAAGAGATGTTGGAGGACATTGCCATTTTAACCGGTGGTACAGTTATATCAGAAGATCTTGGGAAAAAATTAGAGAATATTGAAGTTGCCGACTGTGGTCGGGCTGACAAAGTGAAGTCTGACAAAGAAAATACTTCGATCATTGGTGGAAAAGGAGATAAGAAATTAATAATCGCTCGTGTTGAAAAGATTCGTCGAGAAATGATTGAATCGACCTCTGACTTTGACCGGGAAAAATTCCAAGAAAGATTGGCAAAATTATCAGGAGGTGTCGCCGTCATCAATGTTGGAGCTGCAACCGAAGTTGAATTAAAGGACAAAAAAGAAAGAGTTATTGATGCCGTTGCCGCAACCAAAGCCGCTCTTGAAGAGGGAATCGTCCCAGGAGGAGCAATCGCTTTATTAAAGGTATCTCAAGAAATATCTTATACAGGCGACCCTATGCGCTCAGATGAGCAAGTTGGATATTATATGTTAAAGTCTGCACTTGAAGCACCATTTAAGCAGCTAATGGAAAATTCTGGAGTTGATCCAGGTGAACTTTTATCGAAAGTAAAATCAAAAACTGGCGCAAAACAAGGCATGGGTTTTGATGTTATGTCATTTGAATTTGGACAAGAACCAGTCATGATTGATATGATCAAAGCTGGAATCATTGACCCATTAAAAGTGGTTAGAACTGCAGTTGAAAATGCTGTTTCTGTTGCCACAATGGTGCTCACAACCGAGGCATTGATTGCCGATCTTCCGGAAAAGAATCCTCCGGCCGCCCCAATGGGAGGCGGTGGAATGCCGGGAATGGGTGGAATGGGCTATTGATATTTTTTAACGAAAAATTGGAACAAATCGCCTTTTTCTTCAAAATTTTTCCAAAGGCTATAGCTTGGAGAAGCATTTGATAACAGGCAAATCTTATTTTTTTGGGTATATTTATAGGCAAACTTTACTGCTTCCTCCATACTTTCTGTTTTCAAAAAATTAATTCCAGTTACTTTTTGAAACAGTCCAAATATTTTTTCTCCGCTATCAGGAAACAAAACAATATTTGGTATTTTATAATCGATAACAACCTCAACTAATTTATTAAAATCATAACCTCGATCAGTTCCTCCTAGAAAAATTGTCCCAATCTGTTTCAGACTTTCTATGGCAAGAATCGTTGACTCCGGAGTCGTAGAGATGGCATCATCATAAAAAATGATTCCTGTGAATTTTCCTATCATTTGCAATCTATGGGGTAGAGGTTTAAATCTTTTAACTGTCTCAACTATAGTTTCATTATTTATATTAAGCAAATGAGCTACTGT
>PCTC01000006.1:6051-10265 GCA_002786595.1 Candidatus Roizmanbacteria bacterium CG22_combo_CG10-13_8_21_14_all_34_12
CCCAAGACTGTAATTCTTTAAATTTAGGATTGTAAATAAAATAGTCATCAGCGGTTGAACGAGAGATAATATTTTTTTTGGCGTTATAATAATTTTCTACATCCCCATGATAGTTCATATGCTCGGGAAAAAGATCCAAAATAACGGCAATATGGGGGGAATATTTAATATCGTCCAATTGATAACTGGAAAACTCGCAAACAAATATATCATCTTTTCCGGTTTCTTTTAACATCTCATCTAACATTGGTTTACCAATATTACCGATTAAATGTACCTTTTTACCGGCTTGTTTAAGGATGGAATAAATTAAACTGACCGTTGTGCTTTTCCCTTTAGATCCAGTTACCCCAATAACTACGTTATCTATATTAGCTAAAAAAATATTTGTGGCGGTAGTATAGGGTTTAGTGATTAAGTTTTTGGGAATTCCTGGGGAACGAATTATAAGATCATAATTTTTTTGCTCATCAAGATAGTTGGGGTTATTTTTTATATCGGCAATACCAATCAAAGCATTTGGATAATATTTTTTTAAAAATCTTTCCGTTGCCTGTCCTTCTTTACCATAGCCTAAAATTAGGATTTTTTTATATTTTTTTAGCTGATCTAGTTTCATATTTCGATTATACTCAATATAACCCTGAGCTTGTCGAAGGGTCATATGATTTTAGAAACGTCAAATTCTTTTTTATTTTTAATCATTTCCAACGCCTGACGTGACTCTTCAAATGTTCCCACGCAATCAAAAGGTTTCATTTTGCCTTTTCCAATAAGATCATGATATAAAGGTATTAATTGAGGATCTTCAAGTAAATTTTTATCAAAAATTTCTACAACTTCTTTTTTAGTCAAATAGGCGGCTAATATAATAAATACAAAAGCGCATTTGGGACACTCACCGCACCATCTTTTTTGATTGGCGTCCCCTTTTATTTTAAAGTTCTTATTACAACTTGAAAAAATGGGGAAGCATTTTTTATAATAGGAAAACATTTTTGCAATTTCCATTTCTGAATATGGTCTTAGATTTGAAGAATAATCAATATTTAGAGTGATATTTTGTTTCACATATTCCTGAAAAAGTTTCTCAAACTCTTCCGACTTACTCCATTGATGATTAATTTCGACTCCCAAATAATGGACGTTGCCGAAATTAGCGCTTTTTCCATTCGGGATAATAATCGAAGAATAGTCATAAATAACAGCAAGTAACAAAGCGATAAAGCTGTAAACGGCGGTGATTGGAATATGGCCGTTGTAGGTTGATTTTAAATCAAACAATTGCTGATCTAACTGTCTTTTGACGATTAAATAATTAATTTCCATTTTTTTAGATACATCTATTTGAATATTAGATGCATCTGATTGAGCGTCCAAAATAAATCCGGTAATTTCCTTATTTTGTTTTTTAAGTTTTTCTACAGAAACGATTGAATCTTTCCCGCCTCCGATACCAATTAAAGTCCTATCTTTTCTTTTTTCGTCAACTGGCAAAGTTTTTACGTCATCACTAAAAGGAAAGTTTATCAAATCTCTAAAATCAATTTTATTTTTGTAAAAAAATTCTCCCAATCCTTTTGTATAAACGGTATTCCAGAAACGGGCTTGAGCATTGGATAAATCGTAAGGAAGGATGATTTTTTTTGGGCAATACATTTTGAAATACGTTATTCCAAGAATAATGTGGAGGTTACTCACAGCATTTTCTAACAAAACTGAATTGACGGAAGAAGAAATGGGAGATGGTAAAATAATTTTTTCAGTCAGATCAAGTCCGTTAGTTTTATAATTAAAATTGATCGTTCTTTTATCTGGCTGCATCTCGTACGATATAAATTCAAAAACATCTAGTTTTTGTATCATAGGCTTAGACTATATTTTATCAAATCAGCTGTTTTTCTATCTCAGTTAACAGTTTATTAATTCCATAATCAGTTGTCACGGAGATATATTGAGGGGTATTGACGGCATAAGTTTTATTAATTTTTTTTAAGAATGCTTCTGCATCGCCCTTGAAAGCATCTATCTTGTTAAATACATAAATTATTTTTTTAGTATGGACTTTAAGTTCTCTTAAAATATTATTAACGATGGTGATTTTTTGATCCATTTCCGTATCTTTGATATCGATTACATGTAAAATCATATCAGCGTTGATTGATTCAAGGAGCGTTGATTTAAAGGAATCTATCAATGACGGAGGCAGGTCTTTTATAAAACCAATTGTGTCAGAGATAGTCACTTCTTTTTTGAGAGTAGGTAGATAAAGTTTTCCAGTAACACTATCAAGAGTGACAAAGAGGGCATTCTCAACGACCTTATTTCTTTTGGTTAAATAGTTAAACAAAGAAGTTTTTCCGGCATTTGTGTAACCGACGATGGAAATGCTTTGAATGTTGTTAAATTTTCTTCTTTCAATTTGTTTTTGGTGTTGGAGAGATAGATGATCTAACTCTTCTTTTTTTAATCGTATTTGAGTTCGAAAGTGGCGCTTCATTATCTCAATATTGGTTTCACCCTGGCCTTTTGTGTTAGTTCCTCCTCCGCCTTGACGGGAAAAATAATCTGCACCGAGTCCGTAGATTCGTGGTCCCATATGATGCATTTGGGCGAGTTCAATCTGCAGTTTTGCTTCTGCGGTATGGGCATGTTTATCAAAAATATTTAAGATAAGATCAAAACGGTCCCAGACTTGAATCTCGGGGTGATCGTTCCATAAATATTGAGTGAGATTAAATAAAACACTAGGTCTGACGATAGCGTTGACAACAATAATGTCGATTTTTTGTCTATTAACGATGCTAACCAGTTCTTCTACCTTGCCTTTGCCGATGAATGTTGCCTTATCTGGATGAGAACGATGCTGGATCACATCAACTACATCAATTCCATGATAGGTCGCGACCAAAGATTTTATTTCCTCAAGATTTCTTTCGGCCTCTTCAATCTTTTGGAAAGGATTAACCACATCGACGATGACAACCTTTTTTAATTTTGACATTAGATATCAAATTATACAACTTTTTGATAAAATGGAGGGATACCAGAGGTACCCAAGTGGCCAACGGGGGCAGACTGTAAATCTGCTGGGTTTTCCCTTCGAAGGTTCGAATCCTTCCCTCTGGACACTTCGACGAACTTACCTTTGATATAATTTTTGTATGACGATTACAAAAAATACACCGTTCACAAAAGACGAGATAGTAAATCTTCGAGAATTATTTGATATTTATATAAAAACCGTAATTGATATAAAAAGAAAAGTTTGTTCAGCTGGATGTGATAGACATTTTGATAGTGAAAAAATTTTATTGGATCAAGGATCTAAACAGGAAGATCTTTGGGGAGGTGGAATAGATCTTGAAACAAAAATTATTGACTTTAATTCAATGATTAATATCAGACCCCAGCAAGGTAACACAAGTAATGAAATACAAGACAAGACTAAAAGGGATGAATTTGAAAAATTAACTAAATATTTTTTTAAAATTTTATATGAATAATAAATTTATTTTAGAATCATTAGCTAGTGATCTAAAAAGAGTTGCTATGGGATTACATCGTGGATCAAATGTAATGGCGCAACGATTTTTGGATGAGGCCTTAAAAAGAAAAAGCGAAGTTGAATTAAAAATAGTTGCCCCATACATCAAGAAAATTCTTGCTCAATTAGATAAAAATATTAATGCTGAAAATGCACTTATGTTCAGTACACTTATTCAAAACTACACTCAGCATAAAAAGTTTTAATGTTCTATTTAACCAAATAAGAAAGTTTTTTGAGAGTTAGATGATCAAAAAGAAAACAAAAAATATAACAGCTTATTGTGTAAATAGACAATAATATGAATGGAAACGAAGAATTAAATGTTGTTACGTTTGGAAAAATTTGCAACAATGTTTCAAAAAATATTATATGACATAAGTAGACTCCAAATGAATAACTTGCAAAAATATTAATAACTTTATTGATTTTTTCTGAAAAATTTACTTGTTCAATTAATAAAATAGAAGACAATATAAGTATTGTTCCCAAAAATAATCTCATTCCCGAATAATTATAACCCCAAGGTTGAGGAAATTTAAATATTAATAGTAATGATAAAGATGACCCAACAAGGCTGAATAAAATAACTCTTTTCTTGTTTTGGTTTACTAAAGTTCTAAATAATATTCCAAGAGACGCATATTTTATTAGTTCAACAATTTGG
>PCTC01000004.1:0-152 GCA_002786595.1 Candidatus Roizmanbacteria bacterium CG22_combo_CG10-13_8_21_14_all_34_12
TTCCATCGGGCGGAATTGAGATTGAGGAAACTGTTTTTGGAGTTGGAGAAACAGATTGAGATGCAGGTGATGGAACTTGAAAAGTTGGGGAAATTGACGGATTTAAAACTTGTTTTTGGAGTTTTTGATTTTGGAAAATTAAATAGGCAATT
>PCTC01000004.1:195-5868 GCA_002786595.1 Candidatus Roizmanbacteria bacterium CG22_combo_CG10-13_8_21_14_all_34_12
TTAAATAGTTCGGTTTGGGTTGGGTGACAAAAACTTCTGGGGGAGTTTGAGCTGGTTGTTGGGTTGGGAGTTGAGTAAGGTCCATTAATTAATAATAATATTTATTTTTTAAAAATACTACTGCCAAGTTTCCTTGCCTCCTCTATAAAGAAATGGTCCATTTCTTTTTTATTGAATGGCACAAGTATTTTAGGAGTTTCTAAAACCTTGATTTCTTTAACCCTTAAAAGTTGGCTAACCAATGTTAATTTGTCAATATGCCAGTCGAACTTTATTTTTGCGTCGAAAACTAATTGATTTAAATTAAAGTCACCTCTTTTCAATATGAAATAAAGATCAATATAATCACGGTCTCTTGGACTCACAAAAATAGTATGGACTTTGTTGGCGGCAATATCTCTGATGCTATCAATCTGGAGTTTGCCAAATTTTTGTCCCTTTTCAATTCTTGGAAATGGATAATAGTTAAAATCGACTTTAAGTTTATTGCCATTTTTGAAAATCAAAAAATAACTCATTAACCCCATAAAAACACTTCGATTTATTTTTTTAACAGAAAGGAAAGAAGAAATTTTTTTTAGGTAAGCCTCAATAAGCTTTTGATCAACCTCCTCCTCTTCAGTAAAAAGATCAATGTCTTCTGAAAGTCTGTGTTTTAAATAAAATTCCGCAAGCGCAGTACCGCCTGTCAAGTAAAATCTTTTTGTGATTTCTGGCTCTACTTTGACAAGTTCCAAAAACTCAAGTTGTTTGGGAGTGAGTATTGTTTTTTCCATATTAAATATTCCAAAGCTCTTTTTTTATATGGATCTAATCTATTTTTAATAAAAGGCCATGCATCAATAAGTTGTTTTTTGCTCAACTTATGGTTATCTAAACCATAATTTATTGATTGAACCAACTTCCAAAGCTCATATTTCTCAGGATTATTTTGTTTGAGTTTTCTTTCATCTATTGTCCAATTATACATGTCTACATTTTACCAAAAAAACGTAGGCTTATGCTCAGTTAGTGAATTTATCCCACTTCGTTAAAACTTCGCGGGATCAATTAAGGAAATGAAAAGTCGAGAGGATTTGGTCAAAAGTTTTTTCCGATTCCAAAGTGTTAGAATCTGGCTCAATAACAAATCTCACGAATCCGTTTCCTTTAATATCCAAGGCATACTCTAGGGATTTCAACATTAAACCTCCTTCGATAACTGTATACGTGTATTTTCCGAAGGTCTTCTTTCCAGTTATTTTGCCTGCTTGGGTCTCTTCGAGCCACTCTGAAATTGAATAGCTTTGGTGATACATGGCAAAAAACCTATCGCCTCTGTCCGTTTCTAAAGATATTAATCCAGAATTTAATATTCCTGTCTGTGTTTTCCACTCCGATGGGTATTTAAAACTGAATCCAACTTCGGTATTTGTGTACGTCTTCCACCCCGCTGTTTCGTCGGTAGGGAGCGAAATTGAGGTGACTGTTTTTGGGGTTGGAGAAACAGATTGAGATGTGGGTGACGGAACTTGAATAGTGGGGGAGACTGGTGGACTTAATACTTGTTTTTGTAATTTTTGATTTTGAAAAATTAAATAGGCGATTAATCCCACAGTAATTATCATTAAAACTGAGAAAATAATTGTTTTTAAATAATTTGGTTTAGGTTGAGGAATAATAATCTCAGGGAGAGTTTGAGTTGGTTGTTGAGTCGGGTCCATTAGTTCATTATTCCAGAAACAAATACAAAAAACAAAGGTAATTATAGTCTGGATCCCCGCCTTCACGGGGATGACAAACACAAAAACATAATAATTAATTACGAAGATTTAAAGAAAGTTTTTTTGGAGGATTTAGGGTGGGAAATATGGTTTTTCATTTTTTCAAGTAAAGTAGTCAGGTTAATTCTTTTTTTTGTAGTTTTCTCTTTTTTTCCGCCAGCTGGCGGATTTTCAGGACTTTTGACTACTAGGTTAGCTCCTTTTCCATGATCTTTTTTTAATTGTTTTAACAGCGAGATCAACTGAACACTAATAATTATCAATAAAATAGTTGTGATCGTCACCGCTGTTGAAAGCAATAATTGAGTTGTATCCATAATTAAAATTGCCCTAACCGGACTTTTTCCGCAACCAGGTTATTTGCCCGGAGTAATTCATCATGTGAAGTGCCCGCGTCAATCCACCAGTCAAGGAGGTCACACTCCAAAGTGCCTTCTTTTAGATAAAAATTATTTAGATCAGTTACCTCCAGCTCACCACGACCGGATGGTTTTTGTTGACGGATAAAATCAAATACCCGATTATCATAAAAATAAACTCCGGTTTGGGCAATATTTGACTTGGGATTTTCCGGTTTTTCCTCTATAGAAATAACCTTTCCGTGAGGATCGATTTCTATTACTCCATAATGTTTTGATTCCATTTCCGGCATTTTTATTCCAAATATTATTGCTCCTCTATCTTTTTTATTAAATTTGTCTGCCGTTGGCTTTAGATCATAATTAAATATGTTATCCCCTAAAATTACAGCAATTTTTTCACCATTACTAAATTTTTCAGCTAGGCTAATTGCGTTGGCAATCCCACCTTTTGGATTTTCTTGAACAGAATAATCAAGTTTAACTTCAAATTCTTCTCCGTTTTTAAGAAGACTTTCAAATTGTCCGGCATGATCAGGAGAGCTGGAAATAAGAATTTCTTTTATTCCTGCCTTAGCCAAAGACTCTAAAGGATAATAGATCATTGGTTTATCGTAGATAGGCAAAAGGTGTTTATTAGTTACCCAAGTTAAAGGTCGAAGTCGAGTCGCCAGTCCGCCGGCAAGAATTAATCCTTTCATAAAAATTCTTAGGGCAAAATAATAATTTTCAAAAGAAAAATTATTATAAATGCAATTAGGATATATTCTACCACAGTTTTTAAATGGAGAATTTCATTGACAATATGATGATAGACGCCCCAAATAATATAGAAAAAAGCAAAAGAAATAAGAACAAAAAATTCAATAACTCTTTGTCCGCGAAAAATATTTAACAAGATCAAAAAAAATATACCGGCTGTAAATAAAATCAAATAATCAAATAGATGATTTTTAAATTCCTTTTTCAAATTTGAATATAAATGTTTAGCCATAATTTAAATAATTGTACCGATTGTTGACATAAACAGTCCAATCAATATAAAAACAATAAATAAAAAATGTGCGGTATTTTTTCCGCCGACTCTAATAACATTGAATTTTGAAGCATAATAAAAATCAAGAGCAAGAGCTAACAAAAGAAAAACCATAAAAACTATATTCAAGCTAAAAGTGAAATTAAAAACATTGATTTTCGGTTGAACGGTTTTTTGGGCTAAAATTTGTTGAGGGACAGAAACTTGAACAGAAGGAGGGGTGAAAGAACTTGCTATTGGCTTACCAAATTCCTGAACGACTAAGGTAGTTTGTTCACCATTCAATACGCCATTGACAATAGCATAGCCGACCTCTGTGTACTCTTTTTTTAAAAGATTATCCCGGTGAGTAGTTGAATTCATCCAGGCGTCGACAACGCCGTTACTAAACAAAAAATTTTTTGCTAAATTTTCTCCCGCATACTCATATTGATAACCGGCTCCAAGAATAAAATCCCAAGGAGTTTTTCCATCCAGAGAATAGTGCGACCAGTAATTTTCCGAGAACATATTTTCAGCTTTTCTTTGGGCGGCTAAAGTCAAGGCGGAATTTAACGAAAGCGGAGATAAGCCGTTGTTTTGCCGTTGTTCGTTTGTCAGTTGATAAAGTTTGTCAACGCTGATATCTGTGGCAAAACCCAAAACATTATTATCTTGTTTGAAAGCGATCATCATTAAAAAAGCAATTACCAGATAGACTGTTAGAAAATCGGTATGTAGACTTTTGGCGCGGAAATTGTTTTCTTCATGAGGAACGAATAAACGATGAATAAAGGTTTTTATTTTTTCCATACAATAATTTCATTTTAAATAATATTGAGATGATAGTCAAAAGGGAATAAGCGTTAGCAAATTGTAATTTATTATCATATATCCTATAATACACTTCTTATGAGTTTAGAATGGATTCAATCTTATCCAGGATTATTACCATCAGCTGGTTTTTACCAGGTAAGTAATTTATTACCTGTCCTATCTGAAGAACGATTACAAAAAATAACTCCTAAAAAAGAAAAATACTATAAACGACATACACTAGGATTTTTAAAACATTTTATTAAAGAAACAGATATTCCTAATTTAGTAGCTGATTATGACGGTATTTATTTAATTGGTGAGGATATTACTGATTCTAATTTATTTGATTATGTTTATAGCTATATACATGGAGAAAGAAAATGGATAGAAGACATAAGTTGTATAAGACTAGAAAATATTTTTGTTTTTATGGGACCGGGGAAAATCATGGAAAATAAATATCGAAGTATTGGTAAAACCAAAGAAAAGAAATATCCGTCAGCAATCGCAGGAACAAGTAGTTACTTTTTAAATACCGACGGAAAAGAAAACGGCGAGCTACGAGAAGATCACAGAGTTAGAGCAATAAAACATGAGTTTAGACAAGTAGCGATTAATCACGCGATTTGGCAAATGACAGGCGTTGTTTATGTTACAGATAAAAATTCGATAATTAAAGAAGCTTGTGCAGGGCCAGGTAAATATTATTGGCAAATGGCAGAAATACCTCTAATTAAAGCTGATGTCGATTTATTAGAAAAAACTACAGATTTCTGGGGATGGTATGAGAGTCAACAGAAAAAATATAATTGTTATCAATCATTTTTTGAAAATCCAATAACTAAAAGCTTCTATTTAGATTATGTTTATAAAAAAGGAGATAATAAATATTGGTTTGAGCAAGCTTTATTATTGGCTAAAACGGATCTCAAGTTTGCTGTTTAAAGCTTTAGCAAGTCTTTTTAGAAATGAGAGGGTTGGGTTGGCACGACCAATTTCGAGACGGGAGATAACAGATTGTTTTGTCCCCATTTTATTTGCTAATTGTCTTTGAGTCATATTATTTTTTGCTCGACTTTTTATTAAGGCATCAATGAGGGCAAACTCTGGTTGAAGTTTGTCATACTCTGCTTTTATTTTTGGATTTTTTAAAGAATCTTTTAAAAAATCATCAAAACTTAGATGGTGTTTCATATAGCATATATACTATATAATTCTCCTAGCTCTGTCAAGCGCAATTTTAATTTCATTATTCGGTGTTTTTTGAGTTTTTTTAATAAAGATATGAAGTAAATAAAATATGTTATTAAAATAAATATAAAAAATTCTAATTTGAGTTTTACCAGTAATTCGGAGTTCCCAAACATTATCAATTATTTTTTTAACATAGGGAGGTCTTATAAAAGGTCCATTATTATTGAGAAGTTTTATTAAAGCTAATATTTTAGCGTAAGTTTTTTCATCCTGTTTCATAATAAAATCTTTGACAGGGTAATCTCCTCGATAATTTTGAAAAAATTTAACTTGCCATTGCATATTTGTTTAGAACTTTACTTTTAATCAAAATAGAAATAATGACTAAGAGAGAATAAGAAGTTGAAAGAATTGTCAAAAGATTAATTAAAGATTTGTTATTAGGAGAATTAATAATTATTTCATTTGTTAATCCTAAAACGTCGCCATTGTCATAATTTTTTTGAACGATTCCTGTTGGATA
>PCTC01000034.1 GCA_002786595.1 Candidatus Roizmanbacteria bacterium CG22_combo_CG10-13_8_21_14_all_34_12
CTCTCTATATTATTACCGTATGCCTAAGAAGACAAAGAAAGAAAAGATTTTAGCCATGTATCATAAAAAGCTTCGAATGCTTGAAAATAAACAAGTAGTTACTTCTCCAGTTCAAATAAAAACTCCTGTCAACATAACTAAAATTATTGAGCCGGTTGTTAATCAATATTTTTTTTCTGATTTAAAAAAAAGCTTGTTATTAATAGTTTTGATAATTGGAGTTGAAGTTTCTTTGTACGTAGCTAAGTTGATAAAGTAAGGATCGTTTCTCGTAGTTACTCGTTAAGAGTTTCTAACAAAGGGGGTGATTTAATATATGGCATCAATGTACTGTGTAAAATGTAGAGCTAAAAAGGAAGTTGCAAATCCGGAAAAAGTTACAATGAAAAATGGTAAACCAGCAATGAAAGGTAAATGCCCAGATTGCGGAACCGGAATGTACCGAATTGGCACTGCATAATAATATTTTATTTAAATAGGATATGTATATCCCTCACCAGCAATGGTGAGGGATTTCGGTTTTAAAGTAGTTTAAACACCCTCACCCTTTCCCCCTCCTCAAATAAACTTAACTTATTTACTTTAAAAGAAATATCAACTTCTAAATTTGACAGGCGTTTTTTGATGACAAAGTATTGTTGTTTGGAAGGAATTTTATATTTAGCAAGAGTTAACCGGGGAACGAATTTTTCCGAACTTTCCAGTCTTGAAGAAATTTCTTTTATACTTTCGCTTATTCTTTCAATTTCTTTCTCACGCTTAAAATCAAGATATAAAACAATATTATTTCCAATTGTTAAGGCGACTTCAAATGCGTATAAATAAAATAAATTTTTATCAAACAAAGCTGTCTCAATTTTTTCTATCGTTGATTTTTTATCAGTAAACTCTCCAAATGAATGAATTAAAATATTATAGTTTTCGATTTTCTCCCATTGAAACTGGGGATACAATTTTCTAAAATCCGCCAATTGATCAACGATTTGATTTTTTGTTTCGTCGGGTAACTCAATCTTTAATGTCATCTCCATATATATATTTATATTGTAATAATAGTCTGGATTCCCGCCTCCGCGGGAATGACAATGTGGACTACAAATCAAATGCTTTTGCAATATTTCGTGTCGAAAAATTTTTTAAGTTAGTGACAACTTCTTTAACTTCGGCATCAATTAATTTTGCCTGTTTCTTTTTGTTTTCTAACTGCCTATCCCCTTCCGTCACCGCGATTATACTTGGTGAAATTTTTTTTACCAACTCAAAATAATTATTATTTGTTTGGAAAAAAGGCAGAAGAACAATCATGTCTACCATATTCAAGTTTGAAAGTATTTCCGCCCTCTCATCCTGATGATGGACTTGAAGTTTTCTTTTATTTTTTTTAATGAATTCATCTGATTCAAGTGCAACAATCAAAAAATCACCTTGCGCTTTTGCCTTTTCAAGAAATTTTAAATGACCATAGTGGATTAAATCAAAACATCCTCCAACTAAAACAGATTTTTTGTTTTTGAAGATTAAAGTATTTTTTTTTATATCCAAATATGAAATAATCAAGGCTTTATTTTTCATTCTAGTATTATACCTCAAACCCAATGTCATTCCCGCGGAGGCGGGAATCCAGACAAAAAGCACTGGATCCCCTTCTTCAAGGGGATGACAAACGATGCAACAATTTTATACAATCAATATATGGATCTAACTACCGAAATCGTTGAAGAAAAACAGAATGCTTTGATCGTATCAAAAAAAGAATATCTATTTATTTCTCTCTTGAAAAACGAGTTAAAAAGAGTCTCCATTAGTCCTTTTAACTCTCCTTTTGTTCCAAAAAATATCAAAATGTTTCACTATATTTTTATCATTAACGAAGTTGTGACAATTGATCGTGTCAGTAAAAATACTGATAGTATTTTTATCTATCTTTTTTTTGGTAAAAAAAACTATTCAAGTAATTCTAAAAACTATCCGAAAAATATAAAAATTATTACCATTAATGGCTCTCATCTTGAAAAAAATGAGATTGATAAAATTCTTTGGTTCGCTCTTTCTAAAAGCAGGGAAACTATTCTTAATCTAAACCTATCTCAACTAATAAAGAAAAAAATAAATTTTGTCCCTGATATTTTTCTAAACTACAAGAAATTTATTACTAAAAAAAATTTAATTTTGTTTGTAATTTTTTATATTATTACTATTCATGTTGCTTTCATTCCTTTTCTTTTTCTATCATTTTTCTTAAATTATCAAAATTATTTGGCTCTTAAAAAAAATTCTCTAAAGAATATTAATAATTCATTATCAGTAAACGGCATTTCAAAAAAATTATATTCAATTGCCCGACCGACCTACTTATTATTTGGGATTGCTATCTTGCCGGATAATTTAATAGACATTAACGAAAAAAGCTCCACAATTATTAAACAAACTCAGCAATTAATGAGTGATTTCAAAGGTTTAGAAGAAATATTTTTTCAGCAACAAAAATCAGCAGAACAAAAAAATATTTTGACTTTGAGAATTGAAAAAATTAAAAGTAACTTGGATAGCATTCAAGAAGAACTTAATGCTATTGCTCAAAAAATACCAATAAAAAATAGTTTTTTTGATCAGATAAAAAAACAACTGATTGAACAGTCGGACAATATTCAAAAAGCACAAAAAGTGATAGATTATTTTCAAAAAACTATTTCCCAGGAAAAAATAAGTAAATATGTCGTTTTTTTTGCCAACAATATGGAGCTTCGACCCGGCGGTGGTTTCTTAGGATCATTTGGCGTTTTCAAAATCGGAAACTATAGCATCGGAGATATACAAATCTATGATATTTATGATGCCGATGGCCAACTGACAGTCCACTTAGATCCACCAAAACCAATTGCACAATATTTAAGCGTTCCTCATTGGTTTTTTAGAGATTCCAATTTTTCGCCTGACTTCTTTACCAATTACCAGAAAGCTTTATTTTTTCTTGAAAAAGAAATGAAAATGACTGGTTTTTCCGGCGGAATTCTACTTACAACCACTGCCATTGAAAATATTTTATATGCCTTTAATGATTTATATCTGCCCGATTTTAAAGAATATATAAATGCTAAAAATTTTTATTTAAAAACTCAATTTTATGTGGAGAAAAAATTTTTTCCTGGATCAATTCAAAAAAAAACGTTTTTATCTTCCATAGTTAGACAAATAAAAAATAATTTCAATTCTGTTGACCCAAAAAATCTGTTTTTTCAAATCAAAAAGTCCTTTGATGAAAAACAGATAGTTGTTTATTTTGAAGATCAAAATTTTCAATCTCTTTTTGACTCTAGCTTTTGGTCTGGACGGGTAATTGATCCAAAATGCACAATATCTGACCAATGTATAACAGATTATATTTTCCCTTATGATGCCAATCTTGGAGCTAATAAGGCCAATTTTTTTATTAATCGCTTTGTTAACTTAAAAATTAAGATTGATTCTCAAGGACAAATTAGCCATCTGCTTTCCCTTCAATATAAAAATGATTCTCCGGCAGAAATTTTTCCTACCGGTTATTATCGTAACTATTTTCAAATTCTTCTTCCCAAAAATTCAACTTTAAATCAAATTACCAAGGATGGTGTTTTAGTCGAAAATGTTGATCAAATGGATGACCAACAGTACAAATTAATCGGATTTCTTTTTGAACTGGCTCCGGGAAAAATAACTGATATTAAAATCAGTTACCAATTAAATGAACCGCTTAAAAAAGGAAAGAATATTTATCAATTAGTCGTTCAAAAACAAACTGGAGCAAAAAACTCCGATCTTATTTTGGAATTTGAATTAAATAAAAGCATTTCTATCCTTAATCAAAATTTTTCTCCTATTGTTAAAGATAATCAAATCATCTATAATACGAACTTATTAACTGACAAAATATTTTTCATTGAGTTAACAAGGAATTAGCTGAAAAATAATTGTTATAACTATTATAATTTTTATAAATTTTATATGAAAGGCAAGAAATCGCATAGTTCAACTGATAAAGTTTCTTTGAAAGCTGAATTACGAACCATTTTTGGCAAAAAATTAAATAAGGTCAGAAAACAAGGATTGGTCCCAGGTAATATATTTGGACCTGATTTTAAATCTAAGTCTATCTCTGTTGTTTATAAAGATCTTGTCAAGACCTATAAAATGGTTGGTGAAACCGGAATCGTTTATATATCTTTAGACAAAGAAAATATTCCAGTTTTAATAAAAACTATCCAAAAACATCCGCTATCAAGTTCTCTGCTTCATATTGATTTTAGAAAAATCGATCTTTCTAAAAAGATTGAAACTAACGTTCCGGTTAAAGCAGTTGGCATTTCTGAGGCTGTTTCCCAAAAAGCTGGTGTTCTTCTTATTCAATCTGAAACCTTATTAGTTGAAGCTTTGCCAGAAGATATTCCTTCTCACATTGAAGTTGACATAACAGTTATAAAAGATATTGGCCAGGAAATTAAAGTTTCTGATCTGAAAAAATCAGATAAGTATGAGATAAAAACTCCAATTGAAAAAGTTATTCTAGGTGTCGTCGCTCATAAAGAAGAGAGTATTGTCCCAGAAACGGCTGTTGCGGCTCCTGAGATAATCACTGAAGCCGTCAAGGAAGGGGAAGAAGCACCTGTCGAAGGCGGGGTCGTCCCGGCTGCACCTGCTAAAAAAGAAGCTCAAGCACAGCCTGTCCCAAAAAAATAAAGTTTTAAAATCTATTATATGACAATAATCAAAAGTGAATTTTCATTAGCTTTAAATCAGGTTGCCACCGAAAGAGGCATCTCTGCTGATGACGTTGTCTTATCGATTGAACAAGCTATTATTGCCGCATATAAAAAAGAATATTCTAAAGAGGAAGAGGAAATTAAAGTTGTCGTCAACAAAGACAGTGGTGAAGCCAAAATATTTAAAGACGATAAAGATATTACTCCTCCAGGTTTTGGACGAATTGCTGCTCAAACCGCCAAACAGGTTATCTTGCAAAAAATTAGAGAGGCAGAGAAAAAAACTGTGGCTTCTCATTATTTGTCTCAGGTTGGAACTTTAGTCAAAGGTCGTATTATTCGTTACGACGGCTATAGCGCTTCAATTGACATTGGTAAAGCTGAAGCTATTCTTCCTAAAGAAGAACAGATGAATAATTATCAATATCGAGTCAATGATAATTTGATTGTCTATCTCAAAGAAATTTCCAATGATAAATTTGATAATCCAAGAATTATTGTTTCCCACTCTCATCCTAAGTTAATAGAGGAACTATTTAAACGCGAAGTCCCGGAGATAGCAAACGGTACGATTGAAATTAAAAAGATTGTCCGAGAACCAGGTGAACGAGCTAAAATAGCAGTTACTTCGATCCAATCAGGTGTTGATCCGGTCGGAGCCTGTGTTGGTCAAAAAGGTGTCCGAGTCCAAACCGTGATTGATGAATTGGGTGGAATGGAAAAAATTGATATTATTCAGTGGAATAAAGACGAAAAATTATTTTTAATGGCGGCTCTTTCACCAGCTAAAATTACTTCCGTCGAAATTGACAAAACCGGAAAAAGGGCTAAAGTGACTGTTGATGAAAAAGAGGCTCCTTTGGCAATTGGCAAAGGCGGAATTAATGTTAATTTAGCTTCAAGACTGACTGAATTTGAGATTGATATTGTTCAAACTAAGTCTGAAGAACCGGCAAAAGCTGTTGAGGCTGCTCCAACTTCTGAAATTACTCCAGAAAAGAAAGTTAAAGAAGAAAAGCCAAAGGTATAATTCTATGAAAACTCGTCCACCAATCGTTGCCATCCTCGGCCATGTTGATCATGGTAAAACTACTCTTCTTG